>JBLHQO010000088.1:0-3156 GCA_047625285.1 Oceanospirillaceae bacterium | reverse complement strand
CTATGCAACGCGGTACTATGCAGTTAAGTAATATCATCACCAGGTTAAGGTTATTTGGCATTACGGAATCTGGTTTGCAGGACACAATCAATCGTGTTTTTCCAGAATGGCCTAAGGATGTCGACCTTGGCTTTCGTGTTCAAATGCCTGTTATAGAGATTAAAATTGCTACAGTGGGCGATGATTCTGTTGATTTAAATCAATATTGGGTAGCCAAGTTTACCAAACATTTTTCTGATTACATCATAGGCAGGGATTCTACCCGTTTGACTCAAGCCTTAAACAAGGCGTTATTAGATTATGGGCATGTAATTACGGTTGCAGAATCCTGTACAGGGGGTGCCATTTCAGCGGGTATTACATCTGAATCAGGTAGCTCCAGAGTGTTTGAAGCCGGGTACGTGACATATTCAGATAAGGTCAAAACATCCACCTTAAATGTTAAACAACAGACGTTGAATAGCTATGGCGCAGTGAGTGCGCAAGTGGTTGAGGAAATGGTAGAGGGCGCTTTAATCGCATCATCTGCAAGCATCGGGTTAGCCGTATCGGGCATCGCTGGCCCGGATGGTGGTACTGATGATAAGCCTGTGGGCACAGTATGGATCGCTTGGGGTGAAAAGGGCTGGGTGAAGTCTAGGTGCTTTTATTTACCTATGTCACGCACTTCTTTCCAAAAATTCGCAACCGCCATTGCCATGGATCTAGTCAGGCGAGAAGTATTAGGTTTGCCCACCAATGTAGATTATTTAAGTGAGTTAAAACGAAAAGCGCAGTAATAGATTAAGCATTCGAGCTTGTAAATAGCACTGGTTCACTGCTTATTGGGGCTATTTCTTGATGGTTTAGGGCTGTTTGTTTTACTAGCTTGGGGCTATTTTTGCTGTCTTAGGGCTTTGATTCTCTTCCAGTTATCCCACCAATCCCTGGTACGATACCAAGCACTAGCGGCTGGCATATACCACGGGTTACCGTGGTGATAAATACGGTTCTGTAGTGGTGTTTGTTCAAATACGCTGTGTTGCTGCTGTGGGTTGAGCATTTTAAGGGCAGCTTTGTGGCCTAAATAAGGAGCCATGGCAACACCATTGCCACAATAACCCAAAGCGTGATAAATGCCATCATGGCACCCAATGTTGGGTAACTTGCTAAAACTGAAGCCAGTAAATCCTGTCCAGCAATGACTAATTTTTGTATCTTTGAGGCTTGGAAATATTTCCGTTAATTTGGCTCTCAAAGTGGGTAGTGCTTGTTGTGGAGTGATGGCATGCAAAGCGGCACGGGAACCCAGCATAATGTGCTTACCGCAAGGCGTAGCGCGGTAATAACAAAAGCGTTGGCGAGTTTCCACCATGCAGTGGCCGCCGGGCAATAATGCCTGCACTAGGTCTTCTCCGAGTTCTTCAGTGACAATAACAAAACTGGGCACAGGCATAATGCGCTTGGCAAGAAACGAGGAGACCTTAGCCTGAGTGTAGCCATTGGTAGCCATAAGCACTTGTTGGCAATGTATTTCTTGGTGCTGTGTCTCGCGGCTATGGGTGCTAATGCTAAAGCCGTCTGGCTCAGAGTTGACTGCGTGTACGGGTTGCTCACCAAATACCTGTACACCTGCTTGTAAGGCCAGCTGTAATAAGCCGTAATGCAGTTTTCTAGGTTGCACGCAGGCATGGCTTTCATACAATAAGCCACCAAAATATAGTGGCGTATCAATGTGTTGCGGCATTTCATCAGGCTTCACCATACGTGCAGAAAATGGTTCAATACACTGTAAACCCTCATTGGCGCCGGCCATAGCCGTGAAATCTTGCGGTGTCCATGCTGTACGTAAACGGCCGCAGTCTTGTAATTCACAATCAATGTTGTGATTAAGGATAAGGCTTTTGGTAAACGCTAGGGAGGCATTAGCTTCGCAATGTAATTGAGCTGCAATGTCTGGGCCATAGTATTTCTTAGCATCATCCACAGATACTTTGTGGCCAGACCCCAACATGCCACCATTGCGGGTGCTGGCACCAAAACCGATGGCTTCGCTGTCTAGTACAATCACATGACGACCCGCTTGGGCTAAAGTAAGAGCGGCACTTAAACCCGTAAAACCTGCACCTACAACCACGCAGTCGGCTTTAGCTGGTAGCACTTCGGTGTTACGATATTGGGGCTGATCTTGCCACCAGTAAGGTGTAAATTGGGTCATTTTTTGCTAACTATTTTTTATTATTGAGTCGACACCATGCAACAATTATATCCAGAACTCAAACCCTATCGAGAATTCATGCTGTTGGTAACCGACGGCCACAGCCTTTATGTACAACTTTGTGGCAACCCTTTAGGCATTCCAGTAGTGGTTATGCACGGTGGGCCAGGTGGCGGGTGTGGGCCTTCTTCAAGGCGTTTTTTTAACCCTAACGATTACCATATTATTTTAATGGATCAGCGTGGCGCAGGCCGCTCGTTACCCCATGCGAGTTTGGAGGCTAATACCACTCAGCATTTGATTAGCGATTTTGAGGCCTTGCGCTGTGAGCTAGGAATCTCTAAATGGCTACTATTTGGTGGTTCTTGGGGCTCTACCCTGGCTTTGGCTTATGCGCAGGCACATCCAGATAAGGTATCAGGGCTTATTTTGAGGGGTATTTTTCTAGGCCGGAAAAAAGACGTAGACTGGATATATGAAGCAGGTGGTGCTAGCCGCATGTTCTCAGATTATTGGAAAACATATCAACAGCCACTGCGCTCCACCGACGCTGAATTAACAGGGCAAATGGTTAATCAATACTACAAGCTGTTATGTGGCACCGATGAATTAAAACGTTTGGCGGCCGCAAAGGCATGGGCAATGTGGGAAGGTAGTATTGCTACTTTAGACCCTAACCCCCACCTTGTAGACAACGTGGCCGACGCACATTTTGCCCTGGCGATCGCTAGAATTGAATGCCATTATTTTGTTAATCAGTGTTTTCTTGAGCCTAACCAACTATTAGAAAATATGCATAAAATTAGCCATTTACCAGGCATTGTAGTGCATGGCCGTTATGACATGATATGTCCTTCGGAGCAGGCCTTTGAAGTGTATGAGCACTGGCAAGAATGCCAATTACACATAGTGCGAGACGCAGGCCACGCACAACAAGAGCCTGGTATTGTTGATAACCT
>JBLHQO010000087.1:0-3294 GCA_047625285.1 Oceanospirillaceae bacterium | reverse complement strand
GTCTCCTATTTTAATTTTATACGTCATTAGCGTACACTTTTTCAATGGAAGGGATATTCGTTGAATCAAGTATATTTGAAAAAATAGAACTATCTATTTGTCTGATGAAGAGTATAGGCAGCTGCAAAATGAATTACTAAAAACACCCACTAAAGGTGACGTAATTCAGGGCACAGGTGGTTTAAGAAAAGTTCGAGTTGCTTCAAAGGGCAAAGGTAAACGTGGTGGCGCTAGAGTAATTTACTATTACTTGAATAGTTTTAAGCGTTTTTATCTGTTAACCATTTATGCAAAGAATGAAGTGACAAATTTAACACCTCAAGAAAAAGGTCAACTCAAGGTTTTATTGAGTCATGGGTTAATGTGCAAACGTAATTTATTTTCAGAGCTGTCTTCTGCGCTATCAGAAGCCAAACAACACTCCGAGGGAAAGCTCACATTAAGGACAGTTAAGGTGAAAAACAGTGAGAATTTTGGTTTATCACCAAGTGAAATCGTAAACATACGAGAAATGTTTAATATGTCTCGTGGGGTCTTCGCGCAATATTTACATACATCGTCAAGAACTTTAGAAAATTGGGAGCAAGGGCGGGGTTGCCCAAACGGGCAAGCGGCTACACTTTTACGTTTAGTGCAGAGCCACCCTGAAACTCTTGTCCAAATCGTAGAACTATAACAAGGCATTGCACCGGACTTACTTTCCCAGATCACCTACATAAAAGGCGTAAACTACGCCTCTTTCTGATACATCAAATCCCACACGCCATGTCCCTTGCCTTCGCCACGGCGTTGGAACTTGGTACTAGGGCGATAGTCTGGTTGTGGTGAGTATTGGTTGGCTCCTGCTTGGTTACTGTAGCCTAGTGCAGGTTCCATTACTTCCATCATGTGTTCTGCGTAGGGCTGCCAGTCTGTGGCCATGTGGAATACGCCGCCTGTGGAAAGCTTTTGGCGAATGTCTTGGGCGAATGTAGGTTGTACTATGCGGCGCTTGTGGTGCTTCTTTTTGTGCCATGGGTCTGGAAAGAACAGCTGTACGCCACCTAAACTGCCATCTTGAATACACTGTGCCATTACTTCAATGGCGTCATCACAAAATACGCGAACGTTACTTAATTCCTGGGTAGCTAGGTTGTTAAGTAATCGGCCAACCCCTGGGCGATGCACTTCTATACCTATGTAATTATTTTCGGGCATGGTGGCCGCCATGGTAGAAAGTGAATCGCCCATACCAAAACCAATTTCCATAATTACCGGATGGTCGTTGCCAAATATGTTTTTAAAATCTAACGGCCCCTGATTAAGCTCCAAGCCATAGCTTACCCAGTAGTGCTCTAAGGCGTGTTCTTGAGACGGAGTCATACGGCCAGCACGTTTTACAAAACTACGAATGCGGCGAGGGTTTTCAACATCAGCAGTTTTAGGGGATACGTGAGGGTAGGTATCAGAAGGTATATCAGAAGGCATAAAAACAAATCTTAATAAATATGGAACAGATTAGTGCCTATTTTACCTATTACTGATCAATAAGCCACGTGATGATGGTGTCTATCTTTGTCCATCTCTCACACACACAGCAAAGCAATTTGATACACTAGAACACTATTGCAGTTCACCTAGCTATTTAAAAGCTATCGGAAAGTTATTGAAGCCTATGACCACCATCCGCATCGCCACTCGTGAAAGCCAACTTGCCCTTTGGCAGGCTTATTTTATTAAAGCAGAACTCGAGCGCCATCATCCAGGAATCATCGTAGAGATTTTAGGAATGAAGACTAAAGGCGACAAAATTCTTGATGTGCCGTTAGCAAAAGTGGGTGGTAAAGGCTTGTTTGTTAAAGAACTAGAACAGGCGATGCTAGAAGACCGCGCAGACATTGCCGTGCATTCCATGAAAGATGTACCGATGGAGTTTCCAGAAGGGTTGGGGTTGTCTGTAATCTGTGAACGCGAAGACCCAAGCGATGCGTTTGTGAGCAACCACTATAATAACTTAGACGAACTGCCCAAAGGTGCCAAGGTGGGCACGTCTAGCTTGCGGCGCCAGTTACAAATTAAAGCCCTACGGCCAGATCTTCAATTATTAGATTTGCGCGGCAACGTAAATACTCGTTTAGCCAAGTTAGACGCTGGCCAATATGATGCTATTATTCTTGCTAGCGCGGGTTTAATGCGCCTAGAGTTTCATCAGCGTATTCAGTCCCGCTTAACAGACGAGCAATGTTTGCCGGCTGGAGGGCAGGGCGCAGTGGGAGTGGAGTGTCGTTTATCAGACACCGCTACTATGGCTTTGTTGGCACCGTTGCATCACGCCGACACCGCCGATCGTGTGATGGCCGAGCGGGCGTTAAATAAGCGTTTAGAAGGTGGTTGTCAGGTGCCTATTGCCTGTTTTGCCGAACTAGAAGGTGATCATTTGTGGCTGCGCGGTTTGGTGGGTGAGGTGGATGGTAGCCGTGTGCTCACCACAGAAATTAGAGGCCCACGTACACAGGCAGAAAACCTAGGCATTACCGCCGCAGAAGATCTATTGGCGCAAGGTGCTGGTGAAATTCTGCAGGCTATCTACGGCGCTCAGTAAATAGCCAATGACAAACATGAAGGTGTTGGTTACCAGGCCCGCCGCGCAAGCAACAGCGATGATCGAACTGTTACGTAGCAATGGTTTTGAGGTGCACCATCAGCCTTGTTTAAGCATTGTTCCCGTAGATCCTCAATCCACAGATGGCTTACAAAGTAAGCAGTGGGCCATGGATCTAGACACCTTTGATCATGTGATTGTGATCAGCACCAACGCTGCGCAGTATTGGCTAGATCTAGTGCAAGATTATTGGCCCCAGTGGCCTTTGGGTGTGCAGTGGTGGGCCATGGGTGAATCTACCCAAGCTCCGCTAATAGCGGTAGGCATTGATGCAGGCAGGCCTAACACGGGCGACACAAGTGAAGCGCTGCTGAATGATTTATTGCCACAAATACAAAACCACCAGAAAGTGCTTATTGTACGCGGCTGTGGCGGTAGAGAAACCTTATCAGATGCTTTGGTAGCTGCTGGGGCAAAGGTAAATTATGCCCAATGTTACCAGCGTAAGGTGCCTAATATAAGCCGTGAGCAGTTGCTGACTGTGGCTAGATTTGCCCCTCAAGTGGTGGTTTTACAAAGTGGCGAAACATTAAGCAATTTTGATCTACTATTAAGTGGTCAGAATTGGTGCAACAAACAACACACCGTATTGGTATTGCCTAGTGCAAGGGTAGCAGCGCAGGCTAAAACCTTAGGCTACAATGTATTGCTTA
>JBLHQO010000086.1:0-3927 GCA_047625285.1 Oceanospirillaceae bacterium | reverse complement strand
TTTTTTAGTGTCTGGGTCTGCAACGATATAAGTGACGGTAAACGTGGCTTCGTCAAAAAAGGCGGTAATCTCAGGTGTGGCCTGGGTAGCTATAGTCATAGTGCATCCAAGTAGGCTGGTTGATTCAAGTGGTGCTATTGTACGAGGGTTTATTAGATAATGCAAATGTGGTTATAACCTTATATTAATTAAGAATAAGTCAATTGTGAAGCGCCATTGAAGCATAAATAGGGGTATAAATATAATTAATGATCCAATTTAATTTATTGATTTTACTAATGGCTGTATAGAAACTAGAATGCATTTGTTTTCTGTAGCCTCTAGTAGAATTGCTAGCAGGCCAATATATTAATATCGATCAGTGTAATAAAAAGGTGAATGCCATGAATCCACAAAACATGCCTCGTACCATCGAAATTCCAAATGGCCAAAAAGTGGTTGCCACTTTTTCTAAGCAAGAGCTCAGTAATCGTCTTGCTAAATTGCGTGCTCACATGGCTACAGCCAATGTGGATGCTGTGGTGTTAACCTCGTATCACAACATTAACTATTTTTCAGATTTTGTTTACTGCCGTTTTGGTCGTGACTACGGTTTAGTGGTAACGCAAGACAACTACACCACTGTTACTGCTAACATCGATGGTGGTCAGCCATTCCGTCGCAACCAGTTAGGCGACAACGTGGTTTACACTGATTGGCAGAAAGGTAACTTTTTTGTCGCACTTAAGAACCTCATCAAGCCAGGCAGCCGTATAGGTGTAGAATACGACCACATGCCTTTGGCTACGATGGACATTGTGAAGCAAACCTTCCCTGGTTCTGAATTTACCGATATCGGTGTGCCGACCATGCAAATGCGTATGATCAAGTCTGCTGAAGAAATTGAAGTGATCAAGCACGGTTCACGTATTGGTGACATCGGTGGTGCTGCTATTCGTGACGCTATTGGTGTAGGTGTACCAGAGTACGAAGTTGCTTTGGCCGGTACTCAAGCCATGATTCGTGAAATTGCTAAAACTTTCCCAGATGGTGAGTTGATGGACACATGGGTTTGGTTCCAATCGGGCATGAATACCGACGGTGCTCACAACCCAGTTACCAGCCGTAAGATTGAAGCTGGTGACATCCTTAGCCTTAACTGCTTCCCAATGATTGCCGGTTATTATACTGCGCTAGAGCGTACTTTGTTCTCTGAGTATGCCAGCGACCGTCATTTAGAATTATGGGAAATTAACTGTAAGGTACACCGTCGTGGCCTAGAGTTAGTTAAGCCTGGCGTGAAGTGCAGCGATGTGGCTCACGAGCTTAATGAAATTTTCGCTGAGCACGATGTACTACAACACCGCACCTTTGGTTATGGCCACTCGTTTGGCACCTTAAGCCACTATTATGGCCGTGAAGCTGGCCTTGAGTTCCGTGAAGACGTAGACACAGTGTTAGAGCCAGGCATGGTGGTTTCTATTGAGCCAATGATCATGTTGCCAGAAGGCATGGCAGGCGCTGGTGGTTACCGCGAGCACGACATCCTTGTAGTGGGTGAAGAAGGCGCGGAGAATATCACCAAGTTCCCATTCGGCCCAGAGCACAACATCATTAAGGGTTAATACCGGTTCTAGCAACCTATTCAAAAAAGCCAGGGCGATGAAAAGAGTGTTTTCATCGCCCTGGCTTTTTTATGCCTGCCATTAGCGTAATGAGATGTTAGAATTACCCAGTTACATTCATATTTGGAAAACCAACATGATTAAACATATTGCTCTAGGTCTGCTGATTGCTAGTGGTGGTTTGATGCTGGTAGAGCGGGCTACTATGTTAGTATCTGATGGTTTGGCAAAAGGCTACTGTGGCGAACGTTACCTACAGTTAGTGGATGGTGTAATGGGCCGCGCATCGTGTGGTTTTGGGTGGGATATATACCTTACTATTGGTCTGTTTAGCACTATGTTTATTGGCATGTTTTTGTTCTTGTTTGGCCACGGCATAGGTCAACAGCCAGATCAAGCACCTAGTAAGCAAGCGGATCAGGATTGAGTTAAAAACAGGCTCGGTTAGAGCCTTTTTTCTAGCATGGCAACACTGATTTTTTTACCGAATTTACTCCCCACTTCATTAAGTATAGCTACCTGTTCAAAACCCAGTTTTTTATGTAAACCGATAGATTTTTCATTGGGTAGAGCAATAACCGCATATAAACGATGTATTTTAAAGTGAGCCAAATTAGTTAATAGCTTGCTGTATAAGGCTTTGCCTATACCTTTTGTTTGCAACTGGTGATGGGCATAAATGGTAACCTCTACTGAGCTATCGTAGGCTGCTTTGGCACGAAACTGGCCTGTGTAAGCATATGCCTGAACTCGCCCGGCGACTTCAGCAACCCATAACTGGTAGCTTTTACCATCAAACTTGCAAAACCACTCCAGCCTCTTTTTAGTAGACCATGGCTCTATATCAAAAGTGATGTGGGTATTGAGTACGTAGTGATTGTAAATGCCGTTGATAGCGTCCATATCGTTTGCCGAAGCACGCCTAACCAAAATATCACTCATCAGTGCATTAATCCTTCAATAGCTCGCTATATTTTTGCTACTAGAGCACGGGCTGCCGCACCATGTTGTTGCAACAAAGGGCCCACGTCTAAACCTTCGATAACACCTTTTTTAACACGCCATTGGCCAGCAACCATAACGTGTTCTGCTTTTTGAGCACCACATAGTAACAGGGCGGCTAATGGGTCGTGACTGCCACTAAAACGCATTTCATCCAGTTTAAAACATGCGATGTCTGCTTGTTTGCCCACCTCTAACGACCCTATATCGGCACGACCTAACATCTTTGCGCTGCCTTGCGTGGCCCAACGGTATGCATCAAAATGACTGACTTGAGCACCGTATTTTAAGCGTTGTAAATACAATGCTTGGCGTACTTCTTGGATCATATTAGAGCCATCGTTAGAGGCTGATCCATCTACACCTAAACCCACGGGGCAACCTGCTGCTTCTAGTTCTTGTACGGGCGCAACGCCAGAGGCTAACATCATATTGGAAGTAGGGCAGTGGCAGATACCCGTACCCGCGGCACCTAAGCGTTTGATCTCATCGGCGTTAAAGTGAATGCCATGGGCTAGCCATGTTTGTGGGCCAAGCCAGCCTACGCTTTCAAGGTAGTCAACTGTGCGTAAACCAAAACGTTGTAAACAAAAGTTTTCTTCGTCAATGGTTTCCGCTAGGTGAGTGTGCAGCATTACCTTATGTTCTGCGGCAAGCGTTGCAGAATTACGCATCAACTCTGGAGTTACAGAAAAAGGTGAACAAGGCGCTAAGGCCACTTGTAACATACTGCCTTCACTGGCGTTGTGATAGCGCTTAATAACGCGCTCGCTATCGGCCAAGATGGTGTCTTCTTGTTGTACCGTGCTTTGGGGCGGTAAACCACCATCATCTACCCCTAAGCTCATGGAGCCTCGGGTCATAGTCATGCGTATACCTATGCTAGCGGCCGCTTCTGCTTGAATGTCCATAGCCTCTGTTAAGGCTTCGGGAAATAAGTAGTGGTGGTCTGCAGCGGTAGTGCAGCCAGACAACAGTAGCTCTGCTAACGCTAAGCGAGTAGCCTGGTACAACATGTCTGGCTCTAACCCTGCCCACACTGGGTAAAGGCTGGTAAGCCAGCCAAACAGTGGTTTGTTAAGGGCCTGTGGTAATGCGCGAGTTAGGGTTTGATAGAAATGATGATGGCCGTTGATTAAGCCCGGAAGTATCACTAAATCATTGCACTCCATCACCTCATTATAGGCACAACTAGGTTGTTGCCCTTGGGGCACCAGCTCCACAATTTTTTGGCCTTGTATCACTAAGCCACCCTGTGCGTTGTTAGCCAATATTGCAAGGGGGTTTTTAAGCCAAATGGTGTGACTTGATGATGTATTTA
>JBLHQO010000085.1:0-3968 GCA_047625285.1 Oceanospirillaceae bacterium | reverse complement strand
TTCGTCGTCGTAAGTACTGTCGTTTCACCGCCGAAGGCGTTGTTCAAATCGACTATAAAGATATTGAAGTTTTAAAAGGCTATGTATCTGAAACTGGCAAGATTGTACCTAGCCGTATTACCGGTACCAAAGCACGCTACCAGCGTCAGCTTTCTACCGCTATTAAGCGAGCTCGTTACGTTGCATTGTTGCCATACACTGACGCTCATCAGTAAGCCGTAATAACCTATGCGCGGACTAGCTCAATACGCCATGCGTGGCAACAAACAAGCAACTATGGTTGCGGTGTTGTTTGCCATTATTCCTGTGTTGTTTTGGATAAGCGCGGCTACCGTGGCCTTGGTGATCTTACGAAAAGGTTATCGAGCTGGTGCCAGTGTTTTTATGTGGAGCCTGTTACCTGCCATAGCTTGGTGGGGTAATGGTGATCCAACACCTGCTTTAACCCTAATAGGTGTAGCAGGTTTGGCCAGCGTTTTACGCTACAGTGCGAGCTGGGCTTACGTGTTGGTTGCTAGCCTATTAGTGGCAATGGTATCGATGCCTATTTTGGCTAGCTACTTGCACGATGTAATGGCTGCTTTTGCTGAAGCTGGAATTCAGCTAGAAGCACAACAAAAGTTACCAGACAATGTTGATAAACAGCTGCTACAAGCCCTCATGGAGGGTGTGTTAGGTGCCGTACACATGGCTATATTATTAGCCTGTTTAGTGTTGGCGCGTTGGTGGCAGTCGGCGTTGTATAACCCAGGTGGTTTTCAAACTGAATTTCATCAGCTGCGGTTGCCTTTATGGCTTACGGGAACACTAGCTTTAGCCGTATTTGGCTTGAGTAGTATTACCGACATGACACAGTGGTTGTTTGTATTATCAATACCATTACTTTTCGCAGGCCTAGCATTAGTGCATGGGCTGGTTGAGCAATTAAAATTAGGCCGAGCTTGGTTGATTGCAACCTATTTGGGGTTGTTTCTCTCAAGCACAGTGGTCTTTACTCTGCTGGCATTATTGGCCACCTTGGACAGCGTGTTCAAGTTGCGGCAACGTTTGCCAGTTAGGGTGAAAAAATAGAATTAGACTCTTCGTGTATACATGTTGAGCAAATTAAGGAATTAAACATGAATGTAATTCTTCTTGAAAAAGTTGGTAAGTTAGGCGAATTGGGTGACACTGTTTCAGTTAAACCTGGATACGGCCGTAACTTCCTAATCCCAACTGGAAAAGCTGTACCTGCTAACAAAGCTAACGTTGAAGCCTTTGAAGCGCGTCGCTCAGACCTTGAAGCTGCTGCTGCTGAAAAGCTAGCATCTGCACAAGCTCGTGCAGATGCAATAGGCGAATTGACTATCACTATCGCTGCTAACGCTGGCGAGGAAGGTAAGTTGTTCGGTTCTGTCGGTACTAACGAAATAGCTGCTGCCCTAGTGGAAGCCGGCCATGCCGTTGACAAGACTGAAATACGTCTACCTGAAGGTGCATTGCGCGCATTGGGCGATACTGCTGTTGCTATCCAGCTTCACAGTGACATCACTATTGAAGTGACTGTAACCCTTATTGCTGAGTAATTGCCACAGGCCTTTGGCCTGCGCAATGACATAGGTTAAGTACTATAGCCCAGCAATCTCAAAAAGCCCCTGCACAGGGGCTTTTTTGTGCCTGTGGTAAAGGTTATCATGGGCAAATATCCACCTCATAAAATCGATATACACATGCAACCAGCTTCACATTTACTTAAGTCCGATCCTCAGCTTGATGCACTTAAAGTGCCTCCACAGTCGCTAGAGGCCGAGCAGTCTGTGCTAGGCGGTTTGATGTTGGATGAAATGGCATGGGACCGAGTGTCTGAGGCCGTGGCAGAAGTTGATTTTTACCGTCAAGATCATCGCCTCATCTTCCGTGTAATGACTAAATTGGTAGGCGATTCTCGACCTATAGATGTAATTACTCTATCAGAAGAATTGAGCCGCATAGATGAGCTAGCCAATGCCGGTGGTCTAAGCTACCTAGGTGAGCTGGCAAAAAATACTCCAAGCGCGTCAAATATAACCGCTTACGCCAATATCGTGCGTGAAAGGGCCATATTACGTCAGCTCATTACCGTGGCTAATGACATCGCCGATTCTGCATTCCATACAGAAGGGCGTTCTTCTGGTGATGTATTGGACGAAGCAGAGCGCAAAGTGTTTGAAATTGCCGAGGCACGCCCAAAAGAAGGTGGCCCGCAGTACATTAACCCTATCCTTAAAGGCGCAGTAGAGCGCATTGACCTACTATTTCGATCTGATAGCGCCATTACAGGTATTAGTACCGGCTTCACCGACTTAGATACCAAAACTGCAGGTCTGCAAAAATCCGATTTAATTATTGTGGCAGGTCGACCCTCAATGGGTAAAACCAGTTTCGCCATGAACATTGTTGAAAATGCGGCGATCATTGGCGACGAACCCATACTGGTATTCAGCATGGAGATGCCCGCCGAACAATTGATGATGCGTATGTTGGCATCCCTTGGTCGTATTGATGCAACGCGTATGCGTACTGGTAAATTGGAGCAAGACGATTGGCCTAAGTTGACGGGTGCCGTGAACCTACTTAAAGACAAGCCGCTGTATATTGATGACAGTGCGGCCTTAAGCCCAACCGAAATGCGCACTAGGGCCAGGCGTATTGCCCGTGAACACGGCAGTGTGGGTATGATCATGATTGACTACCTTCAGTTAATGCAGATTAAAGGTCATACTGAAGGCCGTACCGCGGAAATTTCTGAAATTTCACGTTCCTTAAAAGCCTTGGCTAAGGAATTGAAATGTCCGGTTGTTGCCCTTTCTCAGCTTAACCGTAGCTTGGAAAATCGCCCTAACAAACGTCCAGTAAACTCAGACCTACGTGAGTCTGGTGCCATAGAGCAAGACGCAGACGTTATTATGTTCATCTATCGTGATGAAGTGTATAACGAAGACAGTGAGGATAAAGGCAAAGCCGAGATCATCATTGGTAAGCAACGTAACGGCCCCATTGGTACCTCGCGCTTAGCCTTCATTGGTAAATACACCCGTTTTGAAGACCTCGTTCATAGCTATGATGGTTATGACGACATGGAATAACCGTTACAGTATAACCTGCATAGGTGAAGCGATGAGTGACTGGTTTAATGATGAAGAAACACAAGTGGATAGAGGTATTAGTAACTCGTTGCTAAACCAATTGCCCCTTGGCTATGAATTGATTACTACCGCCAATGACTTACGATTATATGGTGATCACAACATCGACTTGATGGAATCATTGCACTTGGCAGGTGGTCATTGGGACCCAAGCTTATTAGCCTATATTATTCCCCTAGGGCGTAATGCTCAGCTTGAACACGCCCTTAAGCACTATAGCCAGCAGCAACAAGGTATGGCTGATACCATGAGTATTTTGGCCAGCCACATGGCACCTGATCAGCAGCAAGTGGAACATCAAAGACGCAAGCGAGCAGTAGAGCAACGCATTAAAATCATCGCTGGCCGTTACCACGCAGGAGACCTGCTTAAAGGCCATGAGATTTTAAGTTTAGGCAAGCACTGGCAAGAGTTTCCAGGGTTGCAATGGAAAGCGGTGGACAAATCCAAGTGTGGAGTGTGCGATAAGTTTGCTCGGGTATCTTCTGCCAAAAAATGTCAGCAGTGCGCAGCTAAAGAAAGTGGCCTTGAACCAATCACATACTGCTACGCTTACTTTGACTAGTCAATGCGGCATATTAAGAGGCCAAAATGGCTAACCTTCAAACCTATTTATCAAAAATTGCCAGTCACATACCCATAAACTACCAAGAGTTTAAAAAGAAACTGCCAGCAAACATCCTTTTAGACCATCACTTGTACTTCAAGCCCCAAAAATCATCAAATGGCCTAAGTTTGGTAACAGTGCTTAATCAAAATCTATTTGAATCATTGATTGCAGCCAAGCCTAAAACCAGAAAAGAA
>JBLHQO010000084.1:0-4001 GCA_047625285.1 Oceanospirillaceae bacterium | reverse complement strand
TTAGCCTTCTTAGAATTGTTTAAATTGCCTGGGTTTGCTGCTGTAGTGGCTGTAGGCGCTATATTACAAGCTAGCCATGGTGCACTTTATGCGATTGGTACCTTACATTGGATTAAGGCAGGTATTAGCGAATCTATTATTGGTTTGTTGTGGGCTCAAGGCGTAGCTGCAGAAGTAGTGCTATTTGCCGTTGGTATGTGGTTGGTAAGAAAAATTGGCGTGAAAGGCCTGTTATGGCTGGCAGTGATTGGGGGAACCATACGTTGGCTTGCACTGGGTTGGTCCAGTGATATTAGTTTACTTTTTACGGTGCAAATATTACACGCCTTCACCTTTGCTGCAACCCACCTGGCCATCACTCAATACATCACTCAAAAAGTACCAGACCAGCTTACCGCTTCTGCCCAAACTCTGTATGACGCACTAGCATTAGGGGCATTTATGGGTATTAGTATGACGTTAGCAGGAGGCTTGTATACGCATATTAATGGGCAGGTTTTTTGGGCTATGGCAATGTTTTCTATCTGTGCAGGCCTTGTGCTTAAGCGCTACGCGAAACTAATTTAAGCGCAATTTAAGGAAAACCGCGTTATGAATTTAGAGCACATGTATGACACCTTGTCTTTTATTCATTTAAGTACCATTGGCCCAGCCTTTGTTATCGGTAGTTACATGATGTTGGCTAAAAAAGGCACGGGGCAGCATAAGTTTCTAGGCCGCATCTACATGGTGTTAATGTTATTTACAGCGTCGGTTACTTTGTTTATGTCGGCCGAAGTTGGCCCCACCTTGTTTGATCATTTTGGGTTCATTCACCTGCTTAGTTTATTAGTTCTTTATAAGGTGCCATCGGCCTACTTTGCTATTAAAGCTGGCGATGTAAAAGCACACAAATCTGCCATGATCGGCCTGTATATAGGCGGCATGTTAGTTGCAGGTGGTTTTACCTTAGTGCCTGGTCGTTTTCTTGGTGACTTAATCTTTGGCTAGAACAGTCGGTTAAATCAGGTCGCTATTTAGTACTTAAGAAAAGCAATAGAGCAGTTGGCCAATACGGTCTTCTTGCGGATTAACACCTAACCCATGGCCAGCAGGTAAGTCGAAGTAACCCTCACTACAACGAATAGTATTTTCTGGGTCATAACTTTCTTCGATATAGTTGCCAGCTGTCCAAACAGCTTCGAGCATGGCTGGCTTAACAGTGGCACCCATATGCAAAATGGCTGCAGATAAAATATCACCACCCCAGCTGTCTTCGCAGGTATGGGGCAGGCCACGTGCTTCGCAAATATCCCTCATGGTGGCCATGGTATTAAGCCCACCTACACGAGTGAGCTTTAAACCAAAACCGTCACATACGTTCATGGAAATAGCTCGTAACATGTCATTAATGTTTTCAATGTTTTCGTCAAGGGCGATGGGATGAGCCATTTGAGGCCTAATGTTAGCCACCTCTTCCATGGTATTGCAGGGTTGTTCAAATACAAAAGGAATGTCTTTGCAGGCTAAGCTAAGCTGCAAAGCCTGGCTGCCGGTCATGCCGCGGTTGGCATCTACGACTAAACGTACATTTTTACCTACGGTTTCCCAAACCTTATGAATCACTTCAATGTCCATGGCCACTTCGCGGCCACCACTCTTAATTTGTATACGCTGGTAACCTTGGTCTACTTTGTCCTGTGCCTTGCGGGCCACTTCACTAGCTGTGCCCTTACTGATGGCAAAATAGGCCGGTAAGCGTTCACGTACGGCACCGCCTAACAAGTCACATACACGCATTTTGTAGTGTTTGCCCATCAAGTCCATAATGGCAAAGTCGATAGCCGCCTTGGCATAGTTGTGGCCATTTAATAGGTCATTCATGCGCCTTTGTAATAACAATGGGTGAAGGCAGGAAGTACCTATTAATGACGGCGCTAAGTGACACAAAGCCGCTCGTGCGCCTAGTGCATGTTGAGGTTGATAAACAGGGCCCAAGGGAGACACTTCTCCCCAGCCTACTAATCCGGTGTCTGACACTAGCTTGATAATAGTGGCGTCAATGGAAGTAAGCGTCATAGTGGACATAACATAAGGTCCGTCGACTATAGTCTGATGTTTTTGAAAAATATGTATTTCTGCGATGTTCATCCGCTGTCTCCAAGTTCGTAAAGGGCATCAAAAGGCCATCAAACGGGCATTAAAAGTAACAATGTATAATTTGGAGAATAGCATGCTTGACATATATGTCAATATTAACGACACTTGTGTCAAGTTGATTATTAATAATATGACATCTTTGCATAAAGCGGCGACAAAAGGGAAATGAGGAAAAATCAGTCTAATTGAGGCGGGGAACACAGGTAATAGCTAGCTATTGCCAAGTTTTCCGATGAAAAGTAGGCTCATTTTAGCCATTTCATCTTGGTGTCTGCTTTGTGCAAAGGTCTCAATATAGAAGGGTCATTATGGAACCTAATGCAGGCCGCTCTGCGTGGCTTGATGCTGGCTATGAAATTTTGCTCGAGGCAGGTGTAGAAGCGATTAAAGTGATGACTTTGGCTCGCCGTTTGAACGTGTCTCGTACTAGCTTCTACTGGCACTTCAAAGATAGGGCAGATTTACTAGGTGCGCTGGTGACTCGTTGGCAGGAAAAAAACACCAATCATTTAATCGCTCAGGCAAATTTGTTTGCTGGTTCTTTGTGCGAAGCAATGCTCAACGTGATTGACTGTTGGCATGACGCAAAGCTATTTGATGCTGACCTAGATCAGGCGATTCGTTCTTGGGCAAGGATAGACCCGCAGTTACAGGGGCAGCTTGCTGTTGCAGATGAACAACGATACGAGGCTATTAAAGCCATGTTTATACGCCACGGATTGGGGTCTGCTCAAGCGGAAGTGCGGGCCATGACGGTGCTCTATACCCAAGTGGGTTATATTGCCATGGCGGTAAAAGAACCGTTGGTGGTAAGGCTTTCGCGCATAGCAAACTATTGCGAAGTATTTACTGGCCAGCAGCCCACCGCAGTTGAAATGCAGCGTTTCTACAGTCGTCATACATTATTGCATGAACAGGTGCATGAATGATGAGACTATTGTTAAGTTTGTGGCTCACTGCTTTTACACCTCCTTTTTATATCTCTTAGGGTACACCGCTATGTCGTCTAATGATCCCTTATTACAGCCCTACAAGCTAAAGCACTTAACCCTTAAAAACCGCATTATGATGACTTCTCACGAGCCGGCTTACCCAGAAGATGGTATGCCTAAGGAGCGTTATTTGGCGTATCACTTAGAGCGCGCCAAAGCAGGTGTTGCCCTAACCATGACGGCTGGATCTGCCACTGTGTCTAGAGATAGTCCGCCGGTATTTAACAATATACTAGCGTATAAAGATGAGGTGGTACCCTTTTTGAGGGATATGGCAGATGCTTGCCATGAGCACGGATGTGCAGTGATGCTACAGTTGACCCACCTTGGCCGCCGTACCAGTTGGAATAAAGGCGATTGGCTACCAGCGGTGTCGCCTTCGCACCGACGTGAAGCGTCTCACCGTGCTTTTCCTAAACAAATTGAAGATTGGGACATTGAAAGAATTATTCGAGATTATGCCGATGCTGCGGAACGCATGTGCGCTGCTGGTTTAGATGGTATCGAATTACAAGCCTATGGTCATTTGATGGATCAGTTCTGGTCGCCGTTAACCAACACCTTAGAGTCGCCTTACGGAGGCGCTTTAGACAATCGAATTAGATTTACTTTAGAGGTGCTGCAGGCGATTCGTGATCGTGTGGGTGCAAAATTTATTGTTGGTGTTAGATACACCGCAGACGAAGCTTTTGTAGGTGGTATTAGTCCAGCTGAAGGCATTGCGATCTCTAAAATTCTTCGTGATACGGGGCATGTAGATTTTCTTAATGTGATTCGTGGGCGTATTGATACGGACGCAGCCTTAACCGATGTGATCCCTATTATGGGTATGAAAAGCTCTCCTCATCTAGACTTTGCCGGTACTGTACG
>JBLHQO010000083.1:0-4310 GCA_047625285.1 Oceanospirillaceae bacterium | reverse complement strand
CTAGGCAAGGAACACGTGCGCCAGATTGCCGAGATTCAGTTGTTGCGACTAGATGAACGTTTACAAGATCATGACTTGAGTTTGCATCTTACGGACACAGCAAAAGACTTGTTAGTGGAAGAGGGCTTTGATCCGGTGTATGGGGCTAGGCCGTTAAAGCGAGCCATTCAGCGTCATTTGGAAAACCCGTTAGCGCAAAAGCTATTGGCTGGGGATTTTTTGCCGGGGCAAATTATTCTGACGGATGTAGAGGATGCAAAGCTAATATTTGGGGTGGCTAGTAAACACTAGCTTTGTCATCTAGGATTGAGATAAATTAATAAAAAGGCCGTGTTTAATACATAGCCTTTTCGTCTCTAACTACGTCACGTAAAACCTGCAAGAACAGCTTGTCTGCATCGCTATGTTCAGTTGGAATTTTAACGTTGGTGGTGTCGGAGATTTGTTGGGCAATTTTTGCATCGGCATTTTCTTCATCAATTAATTCGCGGGCGATAGCAAGTGAATGCGGAATAATTTCGGGCTCTACAAAGATTTTTTTTAAAAAACTGCGCAGCTCTTCAATGGCTCTGTCGCGATTTCGTAACTCTAAATTAGACATAGGACTACCTCAAACAAAAACGTTTTACTATTTACCCACCACTATACCACCAAATGTTTGTATCGGCTTTGAAACGTGTCCTATAATTTGCTAAAATAGTTAGCAAATTAGCTCCTGTTTTCACCTGCAGCTATTGAATTACAGGCCTTGGCGTGTGAAAATTATTCCTTTAGGTTGATGCACATGTCGCGCAGGTAATCCCTCGCGTTTGTGATACGGTAAGCAGTACCCTTTCGCTTGTCTGCCCTGAGTTCTACGCACGTTGAAACCCGACAATGCTTGATCTTTGAGCGTCACCACTTTAGGCGCATTCGTGCCTGCACGATTTTTCGGTCTGGCTACAAGCGCTGCCCGTGAGTCATCAATGGTTACATGAGATAAATCTCAGACAAATAACATTCGCTGCTTTTAGAACGCGGCGAGAGGATAATATAGTGGAAATGCTTTCCGGCGCAGAAATGGTGATCCGCAGCCTACAGGATCAAAAAATTGAGTACATATACGGCTACCCAGGTGGTTCTGTATTGCATATATATGACGCATTGGCTCAACAAGACACAATCGAACATATTCTAGTTCGCCACGAACAAGCTGCAACCCATATGGCTGATGGATATGCGCGCGCATCTGGCAAACCAGGTGTGGTACTTGTGACATCTGGTCCTGGTGCTACCAATACCATCACCGGTATTGCTACCGCTTTTATGGATTCAATTCCAATGGTAGTGATTTGTGGTCAGGTGCCTAGTACGTTAATTGGCGAAGATGCTTTCCAAGAAACCGATATGATGGGTGTATCCCGTCCTGTAGTTAAGCACAACTTTGCAGTGAAACACCCTTCAGAAATTCCTTCTATCTTCAAGAAGGCCTTTTACGTAGCGAGTAGTGGCCGTCCTGGCCCTGTGGTTATCGATATCCCTAAGGATATGACTACCCCAACAGACAAGTTTGAATATCATTACCCTGAATCAGTTTCTATGCGTTCTTATAATCCTGCGACTCGTGGTCATAGTGGGCAAATTAAGAAAGCGGTTGAGCTCTTGTTAGCGGCTCGTCGCCCTATTATTTTTGTGGGTGGTGGAACTATAGGTGGCAATGCTTGTGGTGAAGCAACTGAGCTGGCTCGAACCCTTAATTACCCTGTAATTACAACGCTAATGGGCTTGGGCGCGTATCCAGCAACAGATCGTCAGTGGTTAGGTATGCCAGGCATGCACGGCACTTATGAGGCCAACATGGCCTTGCATCATTCAGATTTAATTTTGAATATTGGTGCGCGTTTTGATGACCGTGTGACCAACGCTACAGAAAAATTCTGCCCTACGGCTAAAATTATACATATTGATATCGATCCCTCATCAATTTCTAAAACTATTGCCGTAGACGTGCCTATTGTTGGCCCTGCTAAGAGCGTGCTGCTGGAAATGTTATCGTTAGTGGCTAAAAGTGATACGCAGCCGGATAAGGAAGCGATAAGCGATTGGTGGGTGAGAGTAGACGAGTGGCGCCAGCGCCATGGCGGACGGTATGAGCCTAGTGTTAATGGCATGCTTAAACCGCAACAAGTGATTGAAGCACTTTATGAGGTGACTAAAGGTGATGCGTACATTTGTTCTGATGTAGGTCAGCATCAAATGTTTGCGGCTCAATACTATAACTTTGACAAGCCAAACCGGTGGATTAACTCCGGTGGTTTAGGCACTATGGGTTTTGGTTTTCCTGCAGCTATGGGTGTTAAATTACATTACCCAGACGCCGAAGTGGTTTGTGTCACAGGTGAAGGTAGTTTCCAGATGAATCTACAAGAATTTGCTACCTGCAGTCAGTATGATATACCGGTAAAGATTGTGTGTCTGAATAACCAGTCTTTAGGTATGGTGCGCCAGTGGCAGGATATGAATTATGAGAATCGTCATTCTCAGTCTTACGTTAAATCATTACCAGATTTCCACAAACTAACGGACGCTTATGGCCATAGGGCCATCACTGTTAAAACAGAAGCAGAGCTTATTCCTGCTTTAGAACAGGCGTTTGCACTAAAAGATGAATTGGTATTCCTCGACATCTATGTAGACCCAACAGAACATGTCTATCCAATGTTGGTGCCTAAGGGATCTATGCGTGACATGTGGTTGAGCAAGACGGAGCGCACTTAATGAGGCATATTATAGCGGTATTATTAGAAAACGAAGCCGGCGCTCTGTCTCGTGTGGTGGGGTTGTTTTCTCAGCGTAATTTTAATATCGAAACTTTGACCGTGGCACCAACGGAAGATCCAACCTTGTCTCGCCTTACGGTGACCACATCTGGTAGTGATCGTGTTATTGAGCAAATTACCAAGCAATTAAATAAGTTAATTGAAGTGGTGAAGTTGGTTGACCTCACAGAGGGTGAGCACATAGAGCGCGAAATGATGTTGATTAAGCTTAAGGCTACAGGTCAGCACCGTGATGAAGTAAAACGTACTGTGGATATTTTTCGTGGCCAGATCGTTGATGTGACCAGTAGTATTTACACAGTTCAACTGGTTGGCGATCAAGGTAAGTTAGATGCCTTTATCAATGCAATAGGCGAAGCTTACGTTTTGGAAACAGTGCGAACGGGTGTGTCAGGCATTGCTCGAGGTGATAAGGTGTTGAGTGTATAGAGCTTGGTAAGTCTATATGTCGTTGCAAAAGGTCGTATTTACGGCCTTTTGTCTGTCTAGGGTTTTAGTATTGTTGTGCAGGCATGTTAAACTAGTGTTAATTCATTAAAAGAGCAGTGAACTCATGAATCAAGATTCTTCCGGTCAGTCAAATAACGATAACGATAACGATGAGGAAGTGGCAGTTAAAAAGCCCGCAAAAGGCGTTTATCTACTGCCCAATAGTTTTACCACGGCATCTCTATTTTCTGGCTTTTATGCGGTTGTATCAGGCATGAGTGGAAATTTCGAAAATGCTGCCATCGCTATATTCATCTCTATGATATTGGATACCTTAGACGGCAGGGTCGCTCGTCTCACCAATACTTCAAGTAAGTTCGGTGCAGAATACGATAGCTTGGCCGACGTAGTGGCTTTTGGTGTGGCACCTGCACTGGTTTTATTTTCTTGGTCGTTACAAAGCCTAGGTAATTTTGGCTGGGTGGCCGCTTTTATCTATGTGGCAGGTGGAGCGTTGCGCTTAGCGCGCTTTAATGTGCAATTGGAAGTGGCGGATAGCCGTTATTTTACTGGTTTGCCAATACCTGCAGCCGCGGGCGTGATGGCTGGTATGGTCTGGACTGGTGTCGACTATGGTTTAAATGGTGAAAACCTTAGCTATCTAGTGGCTATAGTAACCGCTGTACTTGGTATATTGATGGTTAGCAACTTTAAGTACTATAGCTTTAAAGACCTAGACCTAAAAGGCAAAGTGCCTTTTGTAGCATTACTTGCGGTGGTGTTGGTATTTGCGGTTTATTCACTACAACCGCCAATTATGTTGGCTTTAACGTTTTTTCTTTTCGCAGTATCCGGCCCGGTATGTTGGTTGTTTAAAATCACTAAGTAAGCATGGCCTAGGGCTCCAGCTATGTAACAAAGAAAGGCGCTATAAGCGCCTTTCTTTGTTTTGGGTTGTTTTTGGCGCTTGTACGTTTGTTTTGTTATCTTTCTCATCTTATTTTCACAAAGCCCTTGTGCTTTTTTCAGCGATGGATATAATGGCGCTCCCTTGTGACAGGG
>JBLHQO010000082.1:0-4406 GCA_047625285.1 Oceanospirillaceae bacterium | reverse complement strand
CTGCTTTTGCATCAACTACCTCTTAAATTCCAATAATTATCAATAAATGAGACTTATATACTCATTTAATGTATAGTTATACTAGAAAAACATATTACCCGACCCAATTCAAGCTTTTATTTCATTCAACTGCTATCTATGGAGTGCTCACACCATGTCTGACTCAAGCAGAATAGCCACTAATATGCGTCTATTTCACATCCTTGCTGTAATGGCCAAACAACAAAGCCCTTTAACCCCATCAGAAATAAACCACCACTTAGGATGGCCCAAACAAACGGTGCATCGGTTGTGTAAATCCATGGTTGAAGAGGGGTTTTTAAACTACGACACCAGTGGTAAACGGCTGTTACCAAGTGCTTCTTTGCGCACTTTAGCCAATGGGCTTTTGGCAAGTGATTGGCACACTAGCAGCATTCACCAAGTTTTGGAAAAACTCAGCAGCAAAGTGAAAGAAACGGTTAACTTTGTGATCCCTCAACGTGAGGGCATGATATACAGAGACCGGGTTCAAGCTAACTGGGCCTTTCAAATTCATTTGCCGGTGGGAACCCATGTACCCTTTTACTGCACCGCCAGCGGTAAAACCTACCTTGCCAGCCTTGCCCCTAAAAACCGCCGCACTATGGTAGAAAGTTTGCACTTAAAAAGCCTCACAAGCACCACAATTATATGTGTAGAGACACTCATGAAGGAACTAGTTCTAGTACAAAAACAGGGCTTTGCACTAGACAACGAAGAATTTTATGATGGCATGATTGCCATAGCCGTACCAGTGTTAGACCCAAAAGGCCGTTACCATGGCGCAGTCGCCATGCATGGCCCAACCTTACGTTTAGACAGAGCCACCCTTGAAGGCAACTATACGCACTTAAGGGCTGCTTCCGACCAACTAAGCCAGGTTATATTTTCTATTTAACTCATGTTTTGAAAACACTGCCCTGTGTTATAGGTGATTATCTGGTTGTAACACAATTTTAGCAGCTGCTGCACGGCCATGATGTAAGTCTGAAAAAGCTTGTGCGCCTTCACTTAGTGGCCTTACTTGCACCCACTTCAAATCACCTAAGCGTCTAGCTGCAAGCATATCCAAAGCTGCCTGCATGTCTGCTTGGGTATAACAGTAGTTGCCCAATAGGGTGATTTCTTGCAAGGTTATACGCCGAATATCTAGCCCTTCGTGGCTATTTTGCAGACCCACATGAGAAAGGATTCCACCAGCCACCACCTGCGCACTGGCCATAGCACGAGTAACACCGGCCCCAACGCAATCAAACACTACATCATAACCTTGTGCATGAGGCACAGCTTCTTTACTGGGGTCAAAAACCCGTGCTACATGCTGTTGCTCAATAGTAGCTCTGCGTAAGGTATTGGTTTCTGCCAAGTCTATATTACTACAACCTTTGGCAGCCAAAATTAAGGCTGTTAATAAACCTATAGCGCCTCCCCCTATCACCAAACACCGCTGTTCTGAAAGTGGCCTGTAAGCCACACGTTCCACTAAAGCTATGGCATGCAACGCCGTAGCAGTGGGCTCGGTTAGGCACGCTATCCATGGCTCAAGGTTTGGTGGTGGTATGAGTAAGTTAGTCTCGTCAATAACAAGGTATTGTGCATAAGCACCCTCTAAGCGCATGCCTATTATTTCTCTCTCATTACACAAGTTAGCTCGACCAGACAAGCAAGGACTACATCGGCCACAGGTGATAAGCGGGTTAATTACCACTTGCTGACCCACCAGGTGGGAGGCACCAGTTACCAGCTTACCTGCCACTTCATGGCCCAAAATAAGAGGCGGTACACGGCGCTCATCTAAACCATGATAAGCGTGCATGTCAGAGCCACAAATAGCCGTAGCAGCCACCTCTATAAGGGCTTGATTTGGCCCTGGAACTGGCTTATTTTCATCGCGGTACTCTACTTCTTGAGTACCCGTATAAACTAACGCTTTCATGGTCATAAAGGTTACCTTTGTTGCTGTGGCTTTTACGGTGGCTGTAGTTATATAGGCCTAGTGGCCTAAATTAAATACTTCTTTAGGGAAGTACTTATTTAACCGATCATCACCACTACGCGCATGGCCTTCCATACCTTCAAGTCGAGAAATACGTGCAGCCGCTGCGCCTACTTCTCGGTTTGCTTCTTGCGTCATGCGCTGGGTAGTCACTGTTTTAATAAACTTACCCACTGATAAGCCACCGGTATAACGCGCTGCGCCTTTGGTAGGCAAAATGTGGTTAGTGCCAGAGCACTTATCGCCATAGGTAACCGTGGTTTCTTCACCCACAAACAAAGAACCATAGTTGTTAAGGTTTGCCACCCACCAATCTAGGTCTTCACAATGAATTTCTAAATGTTCTGCGGCATATTTGTCACTTACCTCTACAGCCTCTTCACGGGTACCACACACAACTACTTCACCATAGTCTGCCCATGCAGTGCGAGCTGCCGAGCGAGATGGTTCTGGCATATCTTCAATCAGCCCTGGCATTAGCTCAATGGTTTTACGAGCGACTTCTTCGTCTAAGCTAATAAGCCATACTGGCGAATCTGGGCCATGCTCAGCCTGCCCTACTAGGTCACTTGCCACAATTCTAGGGTCTGCTGTATGGTCGGCAATAACAGCAATTTCTGTGGGCCCTGCAAACATATCAATGCCCACCCGGCCAAATAACATACGTTTTGCTTCAGCTACAAAACGGTTACCTGGGCCTGCTAACACATCAGCTGGCTGACCACTAAACAAACCAAACGCCATGGCCGCAATTCCCTGCACTCCACCTAATGCAAGAATAGTATCTGCACCACAATAGTTGGCTGTGTAGAGTATTGCATCATTAATACCTGTACCTGGTTTTGGGGGTGAGCATGCCACTACATGTTTCACACCTGCTGCCTTTGCAGTGGCTACCGACATAATGGCAGAGGCCACATGTGAATAGCGTCCACCAGGAATATAGCACCCTGCCGTTTGTACTGGTATTTGGCGCTGGCCAGCCCACAGGCCAGGTGAAAGCTCTACTTCAAAGTCGATGAGGGCTTTGCGCTGATGCTGGGCAAACTTGTTAACACGCTCATGGGCAAAACGAATATCGTCTTTCACTTGCTGTGACAAACGTGCCGTGGCTTGTTCTATGTCATCACTGGTAGCTATTATATTACCGTGGTAGCCATCTAGCTGAGCTGCATATTCAATACAACGCTGCTCTCCCCCTGCTTCAATAGCAGACAACATTTGTGCCACCGTAGCACGAGTATCATCTTCACCAGTAGCAGAAGACTTTGCAGCTTTTTTTAAGTAACTAACGGCCATAATAAAAATCCTTAACGTGTATTTGTATGCGCTTACATAAATAATGTTTAAGCCATACTAGACCAATAAAATGCTATAAACAAGTGCAATTGAAAATTTTTGTATGCGCTTACATTTTTATCCATGTATGATGGCGTTATGATATTACAACAACAGCGATTACATTGAACCCAACTAATAAACAGGCCACCCAAGGCGATGTCGCCAAAGCAGCGGGCGTGTCTACGGCCACAGTATCCCGCGTAATCAATCAACCCGATTCGGTGAGCGCAGGTATCCGGCAGCGGGTAAGTTCAGTCATCACCGAACTAAATTATGTCGCCGACGCCGCTGCGCGAGCTTTGGCAAGTAAACGGTCACGCTGCATTGGCGCGGTGATCCCCACTTTTGCCAACGCCATCTTTGCCGACGGTATTGAAGCCTTTGAAGCCACGTTAAATCGAGCTGGCCTTAGTTTAATGCTCACCACTTCTGGCTATAATTTAGACAATGAACTATCTCAAGTACGCACTCTCATAGAGCGGGGGGTTGATGCTTTGATGTTAGTTGGACTAAACCATGACCCGTCAATCTATTTACTACTGCAACAAAGAAACATCCCCTATGTACATACGTGGGCCTACCGCAATGACACCCCTCACCCATGTGTAGGGTTTGATAATTATGCTGCCGCCAAACATTTACCTTTACATCTAGCGTCACTGGGACATCAAGAATTCGCCATTATTAGCGGCATTTCAAAAGGCAACGACCGCGTTTATGATCGCCTACAAGGCATACAAGATGTCCTATCTACCCAGGGCATTACGCTAGCTCACAATGCTATCATCGAGTGTGTTTACAGCATTGAAGCGGGTCGTATGGCATGTCGCCAATTACTGCAATCTCTCACCCCACCCACAGCCATATTATGCAGTAATGATGTATTAGCCACGGGGGCTTTATTGGAATGTCAGTCCAGTGGCATTGAAGTACCCACTCAAGTGTCTATCGCCGGATTTGATGACCTAGCTCTCAGTGCCAACTTAACACCTAGCCTGTCTACCATACACATTCCGTTCAAGCTAATGGGACACAAAGCAGCACAATA
>JBLHQO010000081.1:0-4445 GCA_047625285.1 Oceanospirillaceae bacterium | reverse complement strand
TGATCGTCATCATAACCTCTGCTAACGCAAAGGTAGCCATGGCCAACAATAAGAAGCTGATGCCATCCACTAGGTCCATTTGACCAAAGGTGTATCGTGGTGCACCAGTAATAACGTCATTACCTACTGTAGCGATCATTAAGCCAAACACCGTCATCATCATCGCTTTTATCACTTGGCCTTTGCCAGAAAAAGCAGCCACAGACGTAAGGCCTAGCAACATCAGTGCAAAATAATCAGACGACTGAAAGCTCAATGACACGCTGGCAAGTGCTGGTGCGGCAAATATCAAGATGATTGCGCCTACAGTGCCACCACAAAAAGAAGAATAGGCAGCTAACGCCAACGCCTTGCCTGCCTGATTTTTTTGTGCCAGAGGATAGCCATCAAAGGTGGTCACTAAGGTGCTAGCACAACCTGGCGCATTGATTAAAATGGAGGACGTAGATCCACCAAATACTGCGCCATAATAAACCCCCGCCATTAAAATAATTCCAGACGACGGATCTAACGTATAGGTGATAGGGATCATCAAAGCTACAGCAGATATTGGCCCAAGGCCCGGCAACATGCCGATAAAAGTGCCAGAAAAACAACCGACCACAACCATCATCAGGTTAAAGGGCATTAGTGCCGTCGCTAAACCAGTAAACACACCTTCAAACATGTATTACTCCTACCAAAAAATAAACCGCGCTGGTGCAATATACACATCCAACACTTGGGTTAATAACAGCCAAAAGACCAACGCAAAAGGCACCGAAGCAAACAGCAGCATTTTTGGCCTACGTTCTCCTAACAGCCAATAACTCGACGCTAGAAAAATACTAGTAGTTACGGGAAACCCTAACCAAGGCAGGGCTACAGAGAAGGCAAAGGTAAACGCCATTAGGCCTAGCATGAGCACAAGATTTGAGTTGGATATAGCATCGTTTTCAGACGTTGGATCAGATTTTAAAACAATCAATAAAACGGAAAAAATAATGCCTAATCCAGACAACCAATACGGCAGCGTTTGTGCATGAAAGGGTTCAAAACGGTCCCCTGGAAGAAGAGGAATATCGGCGGCATAGTAACCGTAGGTGACAGACAGCAATAAGAACAATAATCCGCCGAAACGGTCTTTAGTAAGGTCCATTGGTTAAACCCTCGTTAAAGGAAAAAGGCTTGAACCAACGCCCGCAAGCGTCAGCTCAAAACACCGTTATCTACTATGAATAGTGTTGATAACTTATAGGAAACCTAGCTCTCGCATTAGGTTGCCTATCACTTCTTCTTGCTGCTCTAGGAAAGTAACAAACTCAGCACGAGGCTTGAATATTTCAGTCCAACCGTTACGAGCACGTACCTTTTCCCACTCAGGTGTGGCGTACATTTTTGCAAGCGTTTGGGCATATTCGTTTGCTTGAGCATCAGACAAACTTGGTGCGCCAAAGAATCCACGCCAGTTAACGAAGGTCGCATCATAACCTTGTTCTTTTAGCGTTTGTACATTTGGAGCGGCGTCAGAGCGTTGGTCGCCTGTCATCACCAAAATGCGTACTTCACCGGCTGCAGCTAAAGCCAAAGCTTCACTAAACCCAGTTGAAAGCAGCCCTGCTTCGCCAGATAAAAGGCTAGCCATGGCCTTACCGCCGCCATCAAAGGCTAAGTACTTCACCTTATTTGGGTTGGCACCTGCCGCCTTAAAGGCCATAGCAGCTACTAGATGATCCATACTGCCACGTGCAGAACCGCCAGCAATGATGACTGAACGAGGATCAGTTTTGTAATCTGCCACTACCTCACTAAAGTTCTGGTAGGCCGAGTCTGCTTTCACCACAAAAGCACCGAAGTCACCAATGGTGGCGGCGATTGGGGTTAAGTCTCGGAACGACTGTGGAAATACTTTAGATAACGAACGTATAACGATAGGTGTGGAGTTGACCATTAAGGTGCCGTGAGCTTGGTCAGCAATTTCTATAAGATGAGCGATAGCCTTACCACCACCACCGCCAGACATGTTTTCAAAGGAAGCATTATCTATTAATCCAGCATTAGTTAAGGCTTCACCTGTACCACGAGCCGTACCATCCCAGCCACCACCTGCGCCACCTGGTATAAGGAAGTGGATCGAATCTATTTCAGCGTGAGCTGCACCTGCGCCAAGTAGACCGCTCATCAAAACTGCAGTAAGCAACATACGTTGCTTTGTTTTAAATTGTTGTAACATAATTAGACCTCAGTTATTTTTTGTTTTGCAGCGTTATAATAACGAGGGTTTTAACGACCCGACAGATTATGGCCGTAAACACTTTAAAGGGCTTAAAATTTATTTTGGTCATAATGTTCACGAGTAATAATGGCCTATATTGAGTAGTATGTAGCGATGCAAATAACAATAAAAACGATTAAACTTCCCTTTCGCCGACTTAAGCTGAAAAGCCGGATGATGCTGATACTGGGCCTCATGGCGTTATTGCAGACCAGCATGCTAGGCTGGTTTGCAATGCAGTACCTCAACCAGTCACTCAATGATGAAATAGGCCTTAAAACCTTGCATGTAGCTAAAACAATAGCCGCTATGCCGGAAGTGGCTGCAGCAGTACAAAATAACGATTCAAGCTACCTGCAGCCATTAAGCCTAACCCTCGCACATCAAACCAACGCTTTGTTTGTAGTGTTTGGCAACCATCAAGGCCTGCGTTTGGCTCACCCTAATACCGCCAAACTAGGCGCCTCTATGATGGATGATGACAATGACAACATCAGCCCAACTCTGAGCCAAGGCCGCGCTGTCATTTCCAAAGCAGAGGGTAGCTTAGGCTGGTCTATGCGTGCACGTGCACCGATATTTGGCCACAATGGTGAAGACATCGTAGGGCTGGTGTCGGTAGGTTACCTACTAGACAGCATAGACTCTGTCATCAATACCTATCGTGCCACCTTGCTGTGGGTCATTTTTGCGGGCTTTGGGTTTAGCCTTTTAACTGCGCTATGGTTTGCAAATCATTTCAAAAAAGCCATCTTTGGGCTTGAACCCGAACAAATTGGACAACTCTATCAACAACGTAATGCCACTTTAGAGTCTGTACGTGAAGGGATCATCACCACCAATGCCCACGGCGAAGTGACCACTATTAACAAAGCCGCATTGCACTTTCTTGACCTAGACGCTGAGCAGCACTGGTTAGGCCAAAACATCAGTACAATCATGCCAAATAGCCCAATGTTAGATCACCGAACAAGTTATGCCCCCGAGTTTGACAAAGAAGTTTGGTTTAACCATAAGCCGTTCATCGTCAATCGATTGCCGCTATTAAACCAGTCAGAAATTGTTGGTTTAGTTGCAAGTTTCAGACCCAAAGACGAATTAGATTTAGTAAGCCAGCAATTACACCGCATACAACAGTACGCCGACAGCCTGCGCAGTCAAGCCCATGAATATACCAACAAACTTCACACTATTGCGGGCTTAATCCAAATAGGCGCAGCCGATAAAGCCTTAACTTTGATTGGCCAAGAAAATCAGGCTCATCAAGCATTAATAAAGCTGCTGATGGACACAGTTCCCGATGCTATTTTAGCGGGTTGTTTACTAGGCAAATTTAACCGAGCTAAAGAAGTGGGTTTAGAACTACATATCGATCCCGATAGCCATATGAGCGACCTCCCGCCACACATACCAACAGACCAACTGGTGACTATGGTGGGCAATATTATTGATAACGCTATGGAAGCATGCTTAATAGAGGGCGCCCACGGCAAGCAGGTCTCTTTGTCTATGACCGACTATGGCACCGACTTGATATTTGAAGTTGAAGATCAAGGGCCCGGCATTGAACCGCTGCACCAAACATTAATTTTCACCAAAGGCTATAGTAGTAAAAGCGGCCAAGACCATGGTATAGGGCTGCATCTAGTGCAAAAGCTTGCCACTCGCCTTGGTGGTTATGTGTCGATGGAACAGGTCGCAGCCGGCGGTAGCCGCTTTACCATTAGCTTACCAAAACAGGCCCCAAGCTTATGACACAATCAAACCCCATTCGTGTTGTCATTGCCGAAGACGACCAACAAAATGCACTCATTCAGCAAACCTATTTACAGCGCATAGAAGGTTTTGAGCTTGTAGGCATGGCTCACAGTTTGGAAGATGCACAAGACTTAGTGAATATTTTTAAGCCCGATCTACTGCTGCTAGATGTTTATTTCCCAAGCGGTAATGGCATGCAGTTCCTACGCAGCTTACGGGCCGAAGATCACGCCACCGACGTGATACTTATAACCGCTGCCAAAGAGGTGGATGTACTCAAAGCAGCTCTGCATGGCGGTGTATTTGACTACATTCTAAAACCTCTGGTATTTGAACGACTCCAAACCAGCTTAACCAATTACCTGCAACACCACGAACGGCTAAAAGCTGTGGCCGCTGTGGCGCAAACAGACTTAGATGATCTCATACACCG
>JBLHQO010000080.1:0-4614 GCA_047625285.1 Oceanospirillaceae bacterium | reverse complement strand
TAGTTGCTCACTGTGATTATGGCATCGATTTGCATACGGGAGCAATTCATCGTTCCAACTTACCTCAGATAAGGTCCAATATGGATGATGAGGAAACCAAACTTTTAGCTGAAGTTTTTGGTGTCCCTGTTATTTTAAATTCCTCTCTTGTAGAGGGTTCACTGAGGGAATCTGCGGTAAAAAATGACACCAAAATTCTACTTTATGAGGCCGGAGAGGCACTTCGATTTGATGAATTCTCAATTCGTGCAGGCATGAAGGGCATACTAAATGTGTTGCAGCATTTAGGTATGACAAGGAAGCTACCTGTTAGTAAGAAAAAAACACAGGCACCATTTATTGCCAATGGTAGTCAGTGGGTTAGAGCTAACGTTAGCGGTATTGTACACTCCATGGTTAACCTAGGAGATCAGATTACAAAAGGACAAGTGTTGGCAGAAATTGGCAGCCCATATGGGAATGTAATTGATTGTGTTGAGGCTACGCGTTCTGGCATCATAATTGGCAAGCAAAACATCCCCTTAGTGCAAGAAGGTGAGGCGATGTTTCATGTTGCTTATTTTAGCGAAGACGACGAAGATGTGGCCGAACACATTGAAAATATACAAGAACAATTTTTACCAGAAAAAATTGATGATTAGGTTACGATATGACACAAAATAAGACCATTATTGGGCGTTTAGAATCGATTGAATTACCCGAACTTGGTATAAAAAATTTGCAGGCGCGTGTGGATACTGGTGCCGAGACATCTTCACTACATGTTGACAATATTGAGAAGTTAATCATAAATGGGCTACAGTGCGTCTCTTTTGATATTCACCCCGACTCACACAATGTAAAACGAATTGAGAAGTGCCATGCCCCGATCAGCGATATCCGTAAGATAAAGTCATCTAATGGCACCTCAGAACTGCGTTATGTGATCGTAACATCCGTGGTATTGGGTAAAGACAAGTGGTCTATTGAAATAACACTCACCGACCGATCAGACATGAGTTATTTAATGTTGTTTGGACGAGAGGCCATTGGTACCCGTTTTTTAATTGACCCGTCCCAAGTGTTTTTAGGGTCTACATCAAACTTAGTGAGCTAGTCTAAAAACAAATACACAAACCAATTCACAGCCTCGAACGCTGCGCCACGTGGGTTGATGCTTCACTATGGGGCCGATACACAGGCCTTTTAGACGATACCGGTCTTTGATCTTTAAGGTTTGATAGCGTATGGTAAAGGTTCACTTACAACCTTATTGAGATTTCATGCCTAACAGCGAACCCACTACATCTGCCCTTACTCTAAGTACTCGAATCATTAACGCCCGCCAAGCTTGTGGCTTTACGCAGGCACAACTAGCCCTACGCATGGGCATAAAAAAAAGCACTGCTGTAAACTGGGAATCTAGCCGTACAAGCCCTCGTGCCAACAGATTGATAGAACTGGCTGGTATCTTAAACGTGCCTGTTTTATGGTTAATTGCTGGGTCTGACTCACCACCAGAGGTCTCTACCCCCGACCTAAGTGAAACGGTAATGCTGGAACAAAGGCTGGATAAAGCCGATTTACTAATTAATGAACTCTCTGCAATCATTTCTGACATGCGTGGACATACGCGACGGGTGCAACGAGATATAGACGAGAGCCACTAACCCACCGTCTTTACTCCAAAAAATATCACACCAAAATACGCAATTAACCGGTCATTTTTGGTGTGATGTCGATCTTATCACCACCCAGTAAGGATCTTGTGTAACTGTCTTCTTCTTGCCTTTGATACCCCATAATAGTACCCAAAAATAGAATAACAGTGCTTGACTAGACCAATCCCTTCGATCAAAAAGGCTGGTTTAAAGGTTAAACTGAGTATTGCAAAAAGATCAACACCAAGACTGCTAAGAACAACGTTTCTGCTAACATCAGCACCAGCGGACGCCAACCCATAGCCGCCAACTCTTTGAAAGACGACTTCATTCCCAGCCCTACCATAGCTACAATCAAGCACCAGCGTGATATGTCCACCATGAAGGTTGAAACTGCGGGCATTATAAAACCGCCGCTGTTCAGGGCAACAATCACAATAAATGCCACCAGAAAACCAGGCAGAGGAAAGCCTGTGGGTTTGGTGTCTGCCTCGGTCTTTCCCCAACGAGCAGCAAATAACGAGATAATGAGCACCACCGGCACCAGCATGGACACCCTTAGCAACTTAGTAAACGTGGCGACATCGCCAATTTCGTCCGACATCATGTAGCCGGCACCCACCACTTGAGCGACATCATGGATGGTAGCCCCCAAAAATACGCCACTGGCAGCAGGGCCCATATTGAACGCAGTGACGATAAGCGGGTAAAGGATCATAGCAATGGTACTAAGCGCCGTAACACAAACAACGGTAAAGATCAGATTCTTCTCGGCATCCTTGTTATGAGGTAATACCGCCGCGACCGCCAACGCAGCAGACGCTCCGCAAATCCCTACAGATGATGCGCTCAAGATACTCTGAGACCGCCCCAACTTAAGCCAGCGCCCTCCAAAAAACCCGAAGACGATGGTAGCAGGCACCGCCACCAATACGATCACTATGGGGGTTATACCCAAACTCATCAGCTGTTCAATAGTAATGCGGGCTCCCAGCAGGGCAATACCAAAGCGTAATATCGATTTGGCGCAGAACTGAATCCCTGCAATACAGCGCCCTTCGGTGGACAGATAATTCAATGCTATGCCCATTAACAAGGCATAAAGAATCACTGGACCACCATAATGTTCCGACACAAATGTGGCAGACATAGCAACCACCAAACAGAGAATCAAACCTGGTGTTAAGTCAGTTAAGCGCAGCCCCAAAGGTGTATTTTTGAGAGATTCATATTTACGTGCGATTATAGACATTGACTTTCCCTGTTATTGTGCCGAAGTATCATTGGCCCTGATGAAGCTGGGCCGGTTATTATTAAAGATTGATAAGGAACTGGAGAGCAATATAAACTCACAATAGGTCATTTAATATAGCCAAAAATAACCCTTGTATGGGCCTAAAAAACCAATAACAACAAAGACTTAATTTCTATAAGGCTTTGGGCCCAAGCGACTAGAACACACTAGTCAGTTCATCAGTCATAAGCTACTTCAAGGGTATACTGGGGTTGCTTATGCATGGCCCAGTAGGCGTTTTGTAATTGCTGAGTTAAGGGGCCAATTTCACCAGCGCCAATCACACTATCATCTACCTGGGTGATCGCTATGATGCCACCCGCGGTACTTGTAGCGAAGGCTTCATCGGCATCTCGAAAAGCGTCTGCAGTCACTTCATCACATGTCACTTGTAGACCTAAGTGTTGGGCCAGTTGTATGGCAGTTTTACGGGTAATCCCCTGTAGAACGCCTTCTGCTGGTGTGAATAATTGGTTGTTTTTAATAACAAAAATATTGAACCCCGGGCCTTCTTTTATGTTGCCGTTGGCACCCACCACAGCAGCCGTTTGAGCGCCTTGATCATAGGCTTCAAACTGCCCCATGACTAGGTCTAGCCAATGATAGTTTTTAACGGTGGGATCAACTGATGCTGTGGGTATGCGTTGTTGTTGGCTGATAGCCAAATGTAAGCCTTGGTCTGGTTTACTAATCCATACAAAGGGCACTACAAAGGCAAAAAATTGATTAGTACAAGATCTGGGGTCTCGCGATCCAGGTTGGGGCTGGCCACGGGTGGTGATCATTTCTACATAAGCATTACGTAAACCACTTTGTGCCACCAGTTGTAACAATAATTGTGTGAGTTGTGCTTTGCTATAGGGTATCGACATACGCAGCTTTTCCATGCCGGCATAATAACGGTCTAAGTGATCGTACAAGCGGAAAAAGCTACCCTCCCATACATGAGCCACATCGTAAGTAGCGTCGGAATGTAAAAAGCCCCAATCTAATAGGGATATTTTAGCCTGCGTAATGGGCACTATGTCACCATATACGTAGGCTAAGCCTTGAGATGCCTCTTTAGAGGTCATGGGTATGCTCCGAGATTTTAAACGCTGATTATTGCTTATCTGTATGACTAGGTAGAGAAACCTAAAGATAGTAGATTAAAGGCATCCTATCTAGAGGTCTCGGGCTAATTATTCTATTACACCGCAGACCTAAGGTAGGAATAAAATGGCAGTATTTCAGGTTTCAGCAAGTCATTCCCTAGCACCATATCACTGGCTTTTTCTGCAATCATAATAGTGGCTGCGTTAATATTAGCACTGGGTATTGAAGGAATGACCGACGCATCAATTACTCGCAAATTTTCTACCCCTAGTACTCGTAAATTACTATCCACCACTGCCATAGGATCATTTTCATTACCCATTTTACAGGTGCCGCAGGGATGGTATGCACTGGCAGCATCGTCTCGGATAAAGTCATCCATTGCCTTACCGTTGCGTATATGAACCCCTGGCGTATCCTCACGGTATTGATACTTTTTAAAAGCAGGTTGTTGCGCTACTTCTAAGCCTAAACGCATAGATTCACGCATTACCCGCCAGTCTTCACTGGTAGCCATATAGTTCGGATCAATTAGTAATGGGTCGCTGATATTAGCACTGCGCAAACGTACATTGCCACGACTGG
>JBLHQO010000079.1:0-4754 GCA_047625285.1 Oceanospirillaceae bacterium | reverse complement strand
ATGGGAGACTTCCTGAAGGTTTGCGGAATAATGCTGCAGAAACGATGAAGGCACGCGATCAATAATATTTACATTGAATCGTTTTTGATCTAATATTAGATCATGAAAGCAAACTATAAGCGGCCATTTGCACAGTTCATCAAAAAAGCCCACAAAGCGCTAGCGTTGGCGATTGAAGACGCTGTAGATGATATTTGCTCAGATCCAAATGTAGGTGAAGCTAACGTTGGAGACCTTTTTGGCATTTGGGTGTTCAAGTTTCGATTCAACAAACAGGAGTATTTGATTGCATACACGCCTCCGTTAGAAGACGTACCCCTAGAGTTTATCGTCATCAATTTTTACCAAGTTGGCTCCCACGAAAACTTCTATGACGAACTAAAACGCTATCTTAAAAGCCGAGAAAAATGAGGTCCATTATGATGAATCAGACGTTAACAGCCGAGGACCTGTACTCAGAAATGAAGCAGATGCCGCCTCATGAGCGCACTCGTTTCTTTTCCTTACTTGCAAACAATGCCTTCCGCGATAACGACTTCACGCACGAACAGGTGTTTGGCTCCGTTCATGCCGAGCCATTTTCATCTTCGGAAGCAGCTGAGTATCTTGAGGTATCTATGCCAACATTCCGGCGCTATGTTCAAGCTGGCAAACTCAACCCAACACAGGTGATCGGGCGCAGCCAACTGTTTGATACATTAACGCTTCGCTCTTTCAAACGGGCTCAACGCCGCTTAGGTCACTGACCCTAACCGAGGAAACTCTATTTTTGGGCAGCGATCCATCACTACAGTGATGCCTGCTGCCCTTGCTTTAGCTGCTGCGTCTGCATGGTAAATGTCTAACTGCATCCACATCACCTTGGCACCCTTAGCAATCACCTCATCGGCCAAGGCTGGCATGGCCTCGCTGGCACGAAAACAATCCACCATATCCACCTCACCTGGAATAGAGGCAAGGTTTGGGTAGCAGGTTACACCCAAAATTGTTTGATGTAGAGGGTGCACTGGAATCACTTGATAACCTTGCTGCTGCAAATATAAGGCCACCTGATGGCTGGCGCGGTGAGGCTTGGGAGACAAACCTACCACCGCAATGGTTTTTACATTATCACGAATGTGTTTAATGTCATCGTTAGTTAAACCGTCAATTGCCATGATTTATGAGCCCACGTACACACAACCTGAGGTACAGGTTTCTTTTAGTTCTAAGCGCGACAGCTGTGGCAATAGCGGCTTAAGTTGCTGCCAAATCCACTGCACCATCACTTCACTTGTAGGATTTTCTAAACCTTTGATGTCGTTTAAGTAGTTATGATCTAGTTGTTCGTAAAGTGGCTTAAATATCTGTTTAATATCGCCAAAATCCATAATCCAGCCGGTTTTTTCGCCTACGGGGCCAGCAACAACAATGCGTAATTGAAAAGTGTGTCCGTGTAAACGGCCACACTTATGCCCTGCTGGAACGTTGGGCAAAAAGTGGGCTGAATCAAAGCTAAAGTCTTTGTAGATTTCCATTAACGGATGCCTGTAATTTTATGGGTTTGTAAACTCAAACGCCATTGCGGATGATGCAAACAATAATCGATGGTTTGTTGCACATAGTTGTCATCATCGTTAGATGTTGCAATATACGACTTATCTAAGGGCTGCAGGTAGTGGTTTTCAAAGTCTAAATCGATAAACTGTTCTGGCATGGCCTGGCGCTGCGGGTATACCAGCTTAAGTTCGTGACCCGTAATTTGAACTATTTTAGAACTCCCTTTAGGGCTTACACAGATCCAATCAATACTGGCGGGTACCGGCAAAGTACCATTAGTTTCAATGGCGATTTCTAAGCCCTGATCATGTAATTCATGCACCAACGCTTCATCTACCTGCAACATCGGTTCACCACCAGTAAGCACCACCAACGGATGGCCCGGCATGCCTTCTGGCCAACAGCTAGCTATTAACTGAGCTAGATCTTGAGCGGTATAACGGCCGCCTAAGGTGCCATCTACACCAACAAAATCGGTGTCACAAAAGTCACAAATGCTCACCCCACGACGCGCTTCGCTGCCAGTCCAAAGATTGCAGCCAGCAAAGCGACAAAAAACCGCTGGCCGCCCTGCTTGTCGGCCTTCACCTTGTAAGGTGTAAAATATTTCTTTAATAGAGTACATAATCTAAGCTACACGTAGGCCACGGGATCGGTAAGGCCCGCTTTAGCAAACGCTTCTAAACGTTCAACACAAGAGCCACATTTACCACAGGCTTTTTCTTGGCCTAAGTAACAGGTCCAAGTTTGGCCATAATCTAAACCCATTTTTAAACCGGCTTCAAGAATAGCCAGCTTGCTTTGGTGTAAGAAGGGGCTAATAATTTGCACATCATCATAGTTGGCAATGGCAGATACCAGGTTCATAGCGTCCACAAATTCTGGCCGGCAGTCTGGATAAATATCATGGTCGCCAGAGTGGGCGCCATAAAACACTTGCGTAGACCCAAGAGACACAGCGTAACCAATGGCCAGCGACAATAAAATCATATTCCGATTAGGCACCACGGTAGACTTCATATTGTCTTCTTCGTATTCGCCTGTGGGGATATCAATGTCTGTGGAGGTGAGCGAAGAGCCCTGCAATAACTGATTAATGGCGGTAATGTCTACGAGTTTATGTGAGACACCTAAGTCTGCACACACTTTCACGGCAACATCTAGCTCTTTACTATGGCGTTGACCATAGTTAAACGACACAGCAAAAACCTCATACCCCTGCTGCAACGCTAGGTGTAATACGGTGTAGGAGTCCATTCCACCGGAATAGATGACCACTGCTTTTGGTTTCGCTTTTTGTGTCGCTTTTGATGTCATGGGCGGCTAATCTGTAATACAAATATTTAGGCCGCATAGTATACCTTATGGTTAGTATTTACGCACTTTTTGCTAACCTAGGCTCTGCCAATTCCTGCAAAATACCGTGTACCCACTGGGGGCGATTTAAGGTGTATAAGTGCACTTGATCAAGGCCTTCATCTGCTAGGCGCTCGATCTGTTTGAGGGCGATTTCTAAGGCCAGTTTAAATTGATCATTGGTATCACTTAATCGTTCAAATTGAGTCGCTATATGATCTGGCACGGTAGCGCCGCAACGGGCTGAAAACCGCTGTATCGCTTGAATGTCATGAATAGGCATGATTCCAACTATTATAGGTACATAAGGCACTTCAGGCACACCAATAGCCCGCCCACGAATACGATCTGCAAAACGTAGTAAGGCATCAGTGTCATAACAGTACTGGGTCATAATCTGGCTAGCTCCCGCCGCAACCTTAGCTGCCAAATGCCCAATATCTGCACTAGCACTACTGGCTTCAGGGTGAGTCTCTGGATAGGCTGCCACAGAAATAGTGCCATCAAACCAGTGCCGTAACCCTGCCACCAAGTCGGCGCCATAAGGATAGCCTTTTGGGTGGGGTGTAAAGGCTCCACTTGGGCTGTCGCCACGTAAGGCGACTAGATGATCCACACCCGCTTCAGCAAAGGCTTGCGCTGACTGATCCACTTCAAGTTTACTCGCACCCACTGCAGTGATGTGAGCAGCAGCAATGTGCCCTCGTTTTTGTAGACGCTGGACGGCGCTGAAACTTTCAGCTTGGCTGGAACCCCCGGCACCGTATGTCATTGAACAAAATTCAGGTTGCCAAGACGCAAGCCCCGCAAGACAAGTATCCAAGGCTAGGCTGCTGGAACTAGATTTAGGTGGAAAAAACTCAAAGGAATAGCGACAGGTCAAAGCATGCTCCAGTGTTGACATAAGAAATGAAGGAGCCACTATTATGTCAGTTTGGAGTCTGACACTGGGTGAAAGCTTTACGGTAAAAGTGAATGAAATTCAAGTTGATGAACGATTAACTACACTTACTCAGGTCAATACACAGACCAGTAAATAGCCAACACCAACAGCACTAGCAGTTCTGAAACCTCAATACTGGCACCTGCCGTATCGCCGGTCCAGCCATCTATACGCTGCATCATCACACGGCGCATAAGGCCATAGCCAAGGACCATGGTTAACAATATAGCTAATGATAAGCAGAGGTTTTGATACAGCATAACCACACTTAATGACAACAACCACACCCAAACCCATTTAGCCTGCGCTTGGTTTTTAAGCTGCGTACCCAAACCCTGCCCTCTAACGTAGGGCGTGTGTACTACTAATAACATAACCTGCAGTCGCGCTAACACAGGTACTGATACCACAGCCAGCCACAACACAGGCGCCGCTCCTTGAGCATTCGCTATCACCTCACTTAAAGCTAACCACTTAAGCAGCAATACCAATACTAGAACCACAACGGCGGAGGGTCCGCAGGTAGGGTCTTTCATCAGATCTAAAGTACGTTGTTTGTCACCAAAACCGCCTAGCCAAGCATCTGCGCTGTCTGCCAAACCATCCAAATGTAAACCTCCGGTAATCCATACCCAAATCGACAATACAACACCCGCTTGTATTTGTGGGCTCACTGCTACTTCAAAATAGCTCAGCATCACTGGCAGAACAACCAGCCAGCCTCCGATAACGGCGCCTACAACTGGGTAATACAGCAAGGCCTTACCTGCCACCTGTGGTGATGGCATGGTATTGGCAATGGAAAACACACGATAAACGGGGATACGAGTTAAGAACTGAAAAGCCAGAACCAGCGCATGATAGTGTTGTTTTATGATCATACAAAATCCTGTTTGGCGGCAAAGTCTACGCTAAG
>JBLHQO010000078.1:0-4795 GCA_047625285.1 Oceanospirillaceae bacterium | reverse complement strand
ACACCCGACGGATGATTGTGGGCCAGTATTACCGCCGCTGCGTTTTTGGCTAACGCCAGCTTAAGCACTTCACGCGGGTACACATTGGCGCTGTCTATAGTGCCTTGGAACAGCTCTACAAATTCTAACAACCGGTGCTGGTTGTCTAGTAATAACACACAAAACACTTCCCTTTGGTAGTGGCCTATCTCACACTGTAAGTAAGTGCCTACTTTTTTACTTGTGTCTAGGCCTATGCGTTCTTTAAGATGTGCCTTTTGAAGCCTTACACCCAACTCCCTAACCGCTTGTAACTGCACATATTTTGCGGGCCCCACGCCTTGTTGCAAACAAAAATCCTCTATCTTTGCATCCAACAATTCATGTAACCCGCCAAAGCGAGACAACAATTGACGCGCTACGTCCACTGCCGACAACCCCACAGTGCCTGTACGTAAAAATATGGCCACCAGTTCCGCGTCAGTTAAATGTTTGGGGCCTAGTTTTAGCAACCGTTCCCTTGGCCTTTCTGTCATAGGCCATTGTGAAATCGCCATTGCATCCATGCTCCTAATCCATTAGGTTAATGGCTAAAGCATAGCAGCCCATAGCTAATTCACCACTATGACCCAACTTACAGACACTCACGACAACGCCAATGACGGTTTACAAACGTTATTTAAAAACTTGCCTGGCATGGCTTACCGATGCCTTAATTTACCCCATTGGCCCATGAGTTTTGTTAGCGAAGGCTGCGAAGCCTTGTGTGGCTATAAAAGCCAAGAACTTGAATCTCAATCCATTTTATGGGGCGATTTTACGCACCGTCATGATGTGGCAGAAGTAGACAGGCAAGTGCGCTGCGCTGCTGATTTTGATCAGCCTTTTGAAGTGGAATACCGCATAGTGCCTCGTACCGGCCCCCATAAGTGGGTATGGGAGCGAGGCCGGGTAGTGGACAGGCTCGAAGACGGCACCGCCATTATTGAAGGCTTCATCACCGATATTACTAGCCTGCGCCATGCTGAGCGTATGGTGAATGAACAACGCGAACAACTGGCCCACGTAGAACGCCTCAATACCCTTGGGGAAATGACTGCCGCTATTGCCCATGAACTCAACCAACCCTTAACAGCCATCGCCATGTACAGCCAATCAGCCAAACTGTTAGTGCAGCAAGGCCAGTATGATAAATTACTGGCAGTAATGGATAAGGTAGCCCAACAATCTCACCGTGCGGGGGCCGTGATTGAGCGCATGCAAGCCATGAGTTACCAATCTAGCCACCAGCAAGATGAGGTAAACCCAACGGCGTTATTAAGGGAAATTAAAGACTTGGCAGAGATTGAAGCACAAGTAAGGCACTTCACCATAGATTTAAAAATACCCCAGCACTTACCGCTAATTTCTTGTGATCCAATTCAAATTCAGCAGGTCATTCTAAACCTATTACGTAATGGCATGCAGGCAATGCAGACCCATCAATGTGCGCCTGGCAGCGCTATAGAATTGAGTGCAGTAGTTAAGCAGCAACAGCTGTGGATAAAAGTGAACGATGGTGGTACCGGCATCGAAGACAGCATGGCCGACAAATTGTTTTTAGCCTTTGCTTCAAATAAACACACAGGTAAAACCGCCGGTATGGGTTTAGGCTTAACCATCGGCAAAGCCATCATAGAAGCCCACGGAGGACGCCTTAATTACCGAAACTTGGCACCTACTGGCGCAGAATTTTACTTCAACTTAGCCGTCGCTACGCGGGTATCAACATGACCCAATACGTGTTCATTGTAGATGATGACCCTGCCGTGCGTGATGCCATAAGTTTGTGGCTATCCTGCCATCACTATCAGACTCTTTGCTTTGAGGACGCGATACAGTTTACTCAACAATTCACTACCGACTTAAACGGCTGTATTATTGCGGATATTCGTATGCCTGGTATGGACGGTTTAGAGCTACAGGCACACCTCAATGAAATAGGTTGCCAACTACCCCTCATATTCATTACCGGCCATGGCACAGTGCCTATGGCCGTTGAAGCCATGCGTAATGGTGCATTAGATTACCTACGTAAACCAGTGAATGAACAACAATTATTGCATAAGGTAGCCGAAGCGTTTACTACAGATCAAGCCAATAACCAACAGCAACAGCTAGCGCTTGCACACCAAACCCAGCTCAATAGCCTTACTAATCGAGAGCAACAAGTAGCCGCCTTAGTGGTAGAAGGCCTCGCCAACAAAGTGATTGCGTCTGATCTGGGTATTAGTGAACGAACGGTAGAAGTACACCGGGCTAGCGTTATGACCAAACTTGAGGTTAAAACCCTAGCACAGCTGGTAAAAAGCTACCTTAACATCACATAGCAGGCCTAAACTACGGGTTTTCCACAATACTCAACCACTCACACTTCGGCTAGTCTGTTATCAATCAAGTGTAAACTTGCCACAGATCAACTTACGAGGTGTGCCATGAGTAAACAACGTGTTGCTATTATCGGTGCTGGCCCAAGTGGCTTAGCCCAATTACGAGCCTTCCAATCTGCCCAAGCTAAGGGCGCTGACATCCCAGAAATCGTGTGTTTTGAAAAACAGGATAACTGGGGTGGGTTGTGGAATTACACGTGGCGTACAGGGGTAGACCAATATGGCGAACCTGTTCATGGCAGCATGTACCGCTACCTTTGGTCTAACGGCCCTAAGGAAGGTTTGGAATTTGCAGACTACTCGTTTGACGAGCACTTTGGCCGTGAAATTGCCTCATTCCCTCCTCGTGCCGTATTGTTCGATTATATAGAAGGCCGAGTTAAAACGGCCGACGTACGCAAGTACATTCGTTTTTCTAATGTTATTCGTAACGTGGCTTACAATAAAAGCTCAGACACCTTCACCGTTACCGCAGAAGACCTGCCTAACAACAAACAATATCAGGAAGAGTTCGACTACGTTATTGTTTCTAGCGGACACTTTTCTACGCCCAACGTGCCTGAATACCCTGGGTTCAATCACTTTGGCGGCCGTATCATGCACGCCCACGATTTCCGTGACGCGCTAGAATTCAAAAACAAAGACGTGTTAATTTTAGGCACGTCTTATTCGGCAGAAGACATTGGTTCTCAGTGCTGGAAGTATGGCGCCAAAACCATCACCGTGGCCCACCGCACGGCACCTATGGGTTACGATTGGCCGGATAACTGGCAAGAAGTGCCCGCCTTAGAACGAGTTGACGAAAATACGGCCTACTTTATTGACGGCACATCAAAACAAGTGGATGCCATAATCCTGTGCACAGGCTACATTCACCACTTCCCCTTTATGGAAGAGTCTCTCAAACTAAAAACCAATAACCGCCTATATCCAGTGGATTTATACAACGGCGTAGTATGGCAACATAACCCTAAGCTGCTTTATTTAGGTATGCAGGACCAGTGGTACACCTTTAACATGTTCGACGCGCAAGCTTGGTATGCAAGGGATGTAGTCATGGGTCGTGTGGGTTTACCTACGCAGCCAGAGATGCAGCAAGACATTGATGCTTGGCGAGCCCAAGAAGACGAATGTGCTGATGACTACGCCGCCATTGCCTTCCAAGGCCGTTACACCATGGAGCTAATGGCCATGACAGACTACCCAGCCATCGATTTGGAGGATTGTAACCAAGCCTTCTACCAATGGAAAAAACACAAGAAACTAGGCATTATGACCTTCCGTGACCACGGCTATAAATCTGCATTAACCGGCAAAATAGCCCCACCACACCACACCCCTTGGCAGGATGCGCTGGATGACTCCTTAGAATGTTATTTGGATAACGGTGAGTAATAGCTAGGCTAAAGCCAACCTATTAGTTAGGGGCAGCGTGCCAGCAATGGCCACTTCCACCTCATCACCAGGCTCTAAAAAGCGCATGGGGTTAAATCCCATGCCAACCCCAGCTGGTGTTCCTGTGGCGATTACATCGCCCACTTCTAGGGTAATACCCGCCGACAAGGTTGCTATAAGGGTGGGTATATCAAAAATCATTTGCGCCATAGTGGCGTCTTGCCTTAATTCGCCGTTCACTTTACAGGTAAGGCGTATATCATCACTTAATGACCTACCGTAAGTGGGTGTAATGGCTGGGCCCATGGGGCCAAAACCATCTAAACATTTGCCAAGGTGCCATTGGTTATGGCGTTTTTGTAAATCTCTAGCAGACACATCGTTATAGCAGCTAAACCCAAACACGTGACTCCACGCATCCTGTTTAGAAATATTCACCCCTGCCTTGCCGATTACCAGAGCTAACTCCCCTTCATAATCGATCTTTCGAGTCACCCCAGTGTGTAGCGGTATGGTATCTAATGGGCCTATAAGAGTGTTAGTGGCCTTACTGAATACTATGGGATATTTTGGTAGATCGGCGCTAATGCCCATTTTATCAGCAATTTCTGCGGCATGATCGGCGTAGTTTTTTCCAATGCAAAATACGTTACGGCGTAACTTTGGTAGCGGGGAACCCACCAATTCTGGCGCATAGTCAACACAGGCAATATTCTTTTCATGTGCCATTTTAACGAGGGCATCAAGGTCATTTTGTACACTTTGAGGGCCATCTAACAAAGACCACATATCCATACATGGCACCGCTAAGCCTAAAGCGCTACTTGCCGCACCAATGTCTATTAAGTGATGATCGATAACAGCACCTAAACGGCCGTCCTTCATGGTTACATAATGCATGTTAATTGCTCCTGAATAATCTGTATCAATTTAATAGGCCTTTGTCGCATACCGAAGTTAAAGAATTTTAGGTATAATGCCGCTTCATTTAA
>JBLHQO010000077.1:0-4898 GCA_047625285.1 Oceanospirillaceae bacterium | reverse complement strand
CAGCTCAGCTAAACTTCTCCAAGGCATAGACCCAATTAAGGGTGGCCTTTAACTTATAGAGCTACCACCCATGGTTTACCATCAGCAACAGTTTCGTAAAACAGGCTTTCTTGCCCAACATATCCAAACTACCATGGATTTTTACCACCCTCGGGCGATAGATCTGCAGGGAGGGTTTTTTCATTATTTTCGTGACGATGGCAGTGTTTATGATACCCAAACCAGACATTTGGTGAGCAGTACGCGGTTCATCTTTAATTACTGTGAAGCCGCACGGTATTTTGACAACGCGCAATACCTTGCCACCGCGCGCCATGGCTTAAAGTACTTACGCAGCGTTCACCTGAACCCCCATACTGGTGGTTACGCTTGGCTTATTAGAGACGGCCAAGCAGTGGATAATACCAATCATTGTTATGGCCTAGCGTTTGTTTTGCTGGCTTATTCCAGCGCGGTAAAAGCCGGCATTGTGGAAGCCAAAGAGTACGTGCATGAAACCTTTGCTCTTATGGAGCAGCATTTTTGGTTACCAGAAGATGGCCTCTATGCCGATGAGGCCAGCGCAGATTGGCAAACTGTGTCTGCTTACCGTGGTCAAAACGCCAACATGCACTCTTGTGAAGCCCTCATTGCTGCTTTTGAAGCCACAGGCCATAAACCGTATTTAGATAGAGCAGCGCTTTTGGCGCACAACATTTGTGTGCGCCAAACCCAAACCACCAACGGCTACATTTGGGAGCACTATAGTACGGATTGGAAAGTGGATTGGGATTATAACAAAGAGGATCCGCAAAACTTATTTCGTCCGTGGGGGTATCAGCCAGGGCACTTTACCGAGTGGGCCAAATTGCTGTTGATTATCGATGACTACAAACCTCAAGACTGGTTATTACCTACGGCTGTGTTTTTGTTTGATGAGGCGTTGAAGCAAGCATGGGATCAAGATCATGGTGGTATTTGTTATGGTTTTGACCCTAGGGGAGAGGTGTGTGACGGGGATAAATATTTTTGGGTGCAGGCCGAGTCTATAGCGGCAGCAGCAATACTTGCTCAAAAAACAGGGGAGCAGCGATACTGGCACTGGTATGACAAATTATGGGGCCATGCTTGGGAGCATTTTGTGGATCATGAACAGGGTGCTTGGTATCGTATACTCACCCGTGAAAACACCAAGTACGATAACCTCAAAAGCCCTGCTGGAAAAACCGACTACCACACTATGGGCGCGTGTTACGAAGTGCTAAGGCGGCTGGCATAGAATTGCCAAAGGTCTAACAATCATGTTAATAATAGACATTACTCACTTTTGTTGCTTGTCGTTAATCCATAATGAATAAACTTGCCATCATCGATGATGATTTAGAAATTCGCCAACTTCTAAGCCAGTACTTGACTCAACAAGGCTTTGAGGTGGTGGCCTATGCAGATGGTGAAGGTTTTTTACAAGCTGATATGACACAGTTCGCCCTAGCTGTGTTGGATATTGGTTTACCTGGTATGGATGGCTTAGATGTGTGCCGCAATTTGCGGCAAACGTCCAGTTTACCGGTGATCATGCTCACTGCAGCCAGTGATGACCTAGATCGTATATTAGGTTTAGAACTAGGTGCTGACGATTATATGGGCAAACCCTTTAATCCCCGCGAACTACTGGCTCGCATTAAGGCCCTGCTACGACGTGTGCAGATACAAGTGCCAACCCCAGATGCAGAATCAGACCTTCCCAAACTGCATATAGACAGCCTTAAACGTAGTGCCAGTTTTGCGGGCACTACGTTAGCGCTGACTGGCGCAGAGTTTGATTTACTCAGCCTACTGTATCAACATCTTGGCGAGGTGCTTAGCCGTGATGCCATCTGCCAAGTATTACACGGCCGTAACGCCCAGCCTTTTGATCGTTCCATTGATACTACTATAAGCCGCCTGAGGCATAAGCTTAGCCATGTAGCGCAAGATAGTATCCAAAGTGTGCGTGGCAAGGGCTATGTGTTGGTGCTTGCGTGAGCTTGGTCAAAGGCCTATGGCTTAGGCTGATTCCTAATTCAGTGATGGCACGGGTCACCATAGTGCTATTTTTAGGTATTTTAATTGCTCAGGTATTTGGCACTTGGTTGTGGGTTTCACAATTAAAAACCACAGAACACAACCGCTTAATTGATGTATCACAGACCATGGGCTCACGTATTGGCCAAACTGTGCAGTTTTTTAAAAAGTTGCCAGATCAATACCGGCATATTGTATTAGATCAACTACGAGACATGGGCGGCACACGGTTTTTTGTTTCGGTAAACAAGCAACACATTGCTTTGCGCAATATTCCCCAGACCGATTTGTCTCAATTGGTGCGCCAACAACTTAGCACCAGCATCGTTGCCCAAATGGGTCAGGCCCAAGGGTTGGATATTCAGTTTGTCGATTTTGACGATTTAAAAATACTGTCTGGCTCTAACCTAATGGTAGATCTACCCCCCAAATGGAAACGTTTTGCATTAATACAACCTAGCGATGCAAGCCCAGTGGCTGTGGTGCAGCTGCCGGTGGCGAACGAATGGATTTATTTAGCGGCGGTTATTCCCGAAGGCCATATGCTCACGGGCGTAACCTGGCTTACTAACGAACGTGTGCTAAGTATTAGTTTAGTGTCGTTAACTGTATTGGTACTTACTTTGCTGCTGGTGCGCTGGCTAGTACGGCCTTTACGGTTGCTAGCCCAGCAAGCTGAAGCCATTGGCAAAGGGCGCAACCCGCGTCATATGCGCGAGCAAGGCGCCAGCGAAATGGTCGCTACCATCCGTGCTTTTAACACCATGGTAGGGCGTATTCAAAAGTTCATTAGTGATCGGGAACGCTTATTTGCCGCCATTTCACATGACCTTAAAACGCCTCTTACCCGGGCGCGATTGCGAGCAGAAATGATCTCAGATACGGATCAAAAAGAAGCCTTAATTGGTGACTTAGAAAATCTAGAGACCATGGTTAAAGGCAGTTTGCAAATGATGAAGGACGATGCTATCCATGAAAATGCCCAGCGTATTGATGTTAGCCAATTGTTGTTGAGCCTGGCTTCAAAGAACCAAATATATGGCTTGCCTATAGAGCTAGACGTCCAGCCAGGCTTGGTAATAGATGGCCGTAGTATGGCCTTGCAGCGCTTGTTTAGTAACCTAATTGATAATGCCTTAGCCTATGGCCAAGCGGTAAGTATTATCGCTAGCGCCAATGAACAAGGTACTGTGATTCGCATTTTGGACCCAGGCCCAGGCTTAAGCGATGCCGACAAAGCACGAGTATTTGAACCTTATTACCGTATTAATCAGAAACCCAGTGGCGATCACGTTGGGCTTGGGTTGGGTATTGCGCGCAGCATTGCTAACTTACATGGTGGTGAATTAGAGCTGAAGGATCGCCGTGGTGGCGGTTTAATGGTTGAGGTTTATTTCCCTTTGTAACCTTTTGTCACACTTCTCCACGTTATGACACTTTGTCGTGTATACACTGTCTCTCACCGGAAGTGTGACTGCCGGACAATAAATCTAACGAGGAATTCACATGAACACTAAATTAACAGGCTTAGCGCTAGCCACTATGATGGCTGTGGCACCAAGTGCGCAAGCTGGAGAAGTAGAAGTATTACATTGGTGGACCAGTGGTGGTGAAGCCACTAGTGTCGCTTTTTTAAAGCAAAAGCTAGCTGAATCTGGTGTTGATTGGGTTGATTTTGCCGTTGCTGGTGGTGGTGGTGAAAGTGCCATGACAGTATTAAAATCCCGCGCTATTTCTGGTAATTCTCCTACCGCAGCCCAGATTAAGGGCCCGTCTATTCAGGAATGGGGTGAGCTAGGTTTCTTGTCTAGCATCGATGACGTTGCAAAAGCGAATAACTGGGATGAGATTTTGCCAGAAGTTGTGTCTGACGTAATGAAGTACCAAGGCGAATATGTTGCTGCGCCTGTAAACGTGCACCGTGTTAACTGGCTGTGGGCCAACCCAGAAGTATTCCGTAAAGCGGGTGCTACCATTCCAACCACTTGGGATGACTTTATGGTGCAAGCTCAAAAGTTAAAGGATGCAGGTTACATTGCTCTAGCCCATGGTGGCCAAGCTTGGCAGGATGCCACTGTATTTGAAGCTGTAGTATTGGGTGTTGGCGGTGCTGACTACTATAATAAGGCTTTCGTACAGGCAGACATGGATGCACTTAACAGCGCAACCACTAAAGAAGTATTTGAAACTTTTGGCCAATTGCGACAGTTTGTTGATATTAACTCTCCAGGCCGAGACTGGAACTTAGCGACGTCTATGGTAATCAATGGCGAAGCAGGTATGCAAATCATGGGTGACTGGGCGAAGGGTGAATTCAAGGTTGCTGGTATGAACCCAGGTACAGATTACGTTTGTGTTGCGGCTCCAGGAACTTCAGGAGCATACACATTTAACGTTGACTCTTTTGCCTTCTTCAACCAAAGTGATGCTGACAACACTCAGGCTCAAAAAGTGATGGCTAAAGAAATCTTAAGTACAGACTTCCAACGTGTATTTAACCTTAACAAAGGTTCAATCCCAGCGCGTTTAGGCATGGCACGTACTGAGTTTGATTCTTGTGCTCATGATTCTATGGATGCATTTGTTGCTAGTTCTGCTGCAGGCAGCCTAGTACCTAGTTTTGCCCATGGTATGGCAGTATCAGAAGCAATATCTGGTGCCATTTATGACTCTGCAACTCAGTTCTTCAACTCGGATGACAGTGCTGACGAAGGTGTAGCTCAGCTAGTAGCAGCGATAGCTGCTGCCAAGTAAGCTCAGCTCCATAGTCATTACGAGCTCAAAGCCGTAATGTATGACCTTGTCATTGTAAGGTTAGTGCAGCAATCTTAGACTTCGGTTTATTGATTGCTGTG
>JBLHQO010000076.1:0-4939 GCA_047625285.1 Oceanospirillaceae bacterium | reverse complement strand
GGGTGTAATGGTGCAGGGTTTCTGGACCATTTTCCCTACCAATACCTGATTGTTTATAACCACCGACGGGCATTTCGGCCGGTGAATCACCCCAGCTGTTAATCCAACATATACCGGCTTGCATCTGGTTAATCACTCGGTGTGCGCGGCTAATATCTTGGCTAAATACACCTGCGGCTAAACCATAATCCGAATCATTAGCGCGGGCGATGGCTTCGTCTTCGTCAGTAAACTTCAAGATAGACATTACTGGGCCAAATATTTCTTCCTGCACGTGCACCATGTCGTCTGTGCAATCTGCAAATACGGTGGGTTCTACAAAGTAACCATTCTTTGTGGCGGCACTGTTATGACGCTTGCCACCGCAGACTAAACGAGCTTTGGTATTTTTGGCGCCTTCAATGTAGCCCAACACTTTTTCTAGGTGTTTCTCGCTAATCAAGGCACCCATTTGGGTGTCTAAATCTAGCGGGTCACCTAGCTTAATGGTATTAGCACGGGCCACTACTTTGGCAACAAATTCATCATATACACCAGCCTGCACAAACACGCGTGTGCCATTAGTGCACACTTCACCTTGGGTATAGAAGTTAGCTAGCATAGCGCCTGCTACAGCGTTGTCTAACTTAGCATCATCAAACACCAACATAGGCGACTTACCACCTAATTCCATGGTCACCTGTTTAAGGTTGGACGCAGAATCGGCCATGATTTTTTTACCCGTACCCGATTCGCCAGTAAAGGACACTTTTGCAATGTGCTTATGGGCCGTAAGCATTTGGCCTACCCGGTAATCACCTTGCACCACATTAAACACACCGTCAGGCAAGCCTGCTTCGGTATAGATTTCTGCCAACTTCATCACACTTAAAGGGGTTTCTTCAGAAGGTTTAAATACCATGGCATTGCCCGCTGCTAAACAAGGCCCAGACTTCCAACAAGCAATTTGGATGGGGTAATTCCATGCTCCGATACCCGCGCACACGCCTAACGGCTCACGGCGTGACATAAAAAAGGCATCTTTGCCTAAGTCTTGCTGAGTGCCTTGCATACCACTAATAAGGCCTGCGTAGTATTCGATCACATCGGCTCCCGATGTGATATCTACACAATTTGCTTCTTGCAACGGCTTACCCGTGTCTAACACCTCTAGCTGCGCAAGCTCATCATTACGTTCACGTAATATTTGTGCAGCCTTTTGTAAGATACGAGCACGTTCGACCGGCATCATTGCAGACCAGATTGCAAAACCTGCTTGTGAAGACGCTACCGCAGCATCCACATCAGCTTGGCTAGCTTGGTCTATAGTGGTTAATGGCAGACCCGTGGCCGGGTTGATACTGGTAAAGGTTTCGTTGGACGTTGCGCTCTGGTGAGCACCATTGATGTAGAGCTGTGTATGTTGCATAGGATTAAGCCAAAAAAGTTAGTTTGGTTTTTATTGAACAAGCGTTCTATAAAAGATTCTACCTGAATGTACACCAATGTCAATGCCCATGAAACTGGACGAGTTACCGTACAGACCAGTAGACTGCAATTCATTAACCTAGACTTTGGCTCAGACCCTCACCAAGCTACAATCACTCGAGAATATGAAATGCTCAACTTTCTTATAAAAAGTGTTAAATGGATCACGATTTGGTTCGCTATTTTAGCAGCCGCTTTGGCTTTACTAATTTGGAGCATCACCTTTCACCCACCCGCATTACAAGAAGAAGTGGTGGTTAACCACACCGATGCCAAGGTTTTGAAATCTGGCCAAAAGGTGAAAATTCTCAGTTGGAACGTGCAGTATATGTCGGGCAAAAAATACGAATTTTGGTATGACCGTTTAGACGGTGACGGGCCTGATATACGTGCTAGCAAAGCTGACATTACCCAAACCTTTAACCAAGTTGCACAGCTAATTATTGAGCAAAATCCGGATGTTATTTTGCTACAAGAACTTCATGACAATGCAAAACGTACAGATTATGAAGACCAGCTACAGCGACTACTTCTTATGCTGCCAGCTGAATACACTAACTACAGCGAAACTTTTTATTGGCAAGCAGGTTTTGTACCTTTACCACAAATTATGGGTTCGGTTGGTATGAAACTAGCCGTTATTTCTAAGTACAAGTTAGGTGATGCGTTGCGCCACCAACTAGCCACTATAAAAACCGACCCAGTGAGTGATCAATTTAATTTCCGCCGAGCCATCCAAGAAGTGAGTTTGCCGGTAACGGGGGGTAACAAACTAACTCTAATGAACACTCACTTTGATGCTTTCGCCCAAGGTTCCGACACTATGCAGCAGCAAGTGTCTTATTTACAGCGGTTGCTGAACAGTAAAAACAAAAATGGTGAGTCATGGATCATTGCTGGCGACTTTAACTTACTGCCACCAGGCCAATATGAAAACATGGATGCCATTGCGCGCACTTATTACCAGCCTGATAGTGAATTTGCCCGTATCTATGACCAGTTCAATGTTATTCCAACGATAGAACAAGCCAATGGCCAGGATGCTAGCCATTGGTTTACTCACTTTCCAAACCGCAAAGAAGTCTCTGGCCCAGATCGCACTATAGATTACTTTGTATATAGCAATCACATGCAGGTGAGTGACGCTAAAGTAATACAACAAAACACTTTGCATATATCAGACCACTTGCCCATGATTGCCACCATCACCCTGCCATAACCCTCTGCTAAGGCCTAGGAGTATGCTCCTAGGTCGATTTATACCGCCAATGGGCACAGCTTAATATAGCCGAATGGGGACTTTATCCACATTAACTGCTATATTGCCGCCATGGAACAGTCTGAATTATTCGAAGCCCCCAGCCCCTGTATAGGCATATGCGAAAATAGCCCTAAAGGCTATTGTAAAGGCTGCATGCGATCTAGGGACGAGCGTTTTGAGTGGAATAACATGAATACTGGCCAGCAGCTGCAGGTAATGAAACTGTGTGCTAGACGTTACCAGCGTATGTTAGACCGCAGGCATACCAAGGCTAAAGGTGATGTTAATCTAGAACTAAACTTTGCTGCGGCCCAGTCACCTCAAACCGATTTACTATAAGTAAAAGGGCGCAGCTACTTACACTACAGGGTTCATCTGCTGCACCATAAGTTGCAAACTCTGGCGACCACGAAACTCATTAATATCTAAGCGATATACTAAGTCTGCTTGTTCACAAGTATTGGGCCAAACTGCCAAATTCATGTTGAAATAAATGCCATCCACTAGCTCGCCCGTTAGTGGGTGAGCCAATACCAGCTTTAAATGCTTTTCTCCTACCACCCGCTGTTGTACCAACATAAAACGACCGTGGAAAGTGGGTTCTTCAAAGCCCTGCCCCCAAGGCCCTGCCTGTTGCAAAAGGAAGGCTTGGTTAAGCTGTAATTGGTGGGCACCTAATTCACCATCCGAGCGCCACTCTTGGGCCAATAAACTGTCTGGCAAATGCTCCTTAGCGTAGGCGTTTAATGCCTCTTCAAAGGCACCTAGGTGCTCGGCCTTAATACTTAAACCAGCGGCCATTGCATGGCCACCAAACTTAATAATTAAGCCTGGATTCTTAGCATCTACCGCTGCTAATGCATCACGCAAATGGAAACCCGCAATGCTACGACAAGAACCCTTAAGGGTGTCTTCATCGCCTTTGGCAAATACTAACGCTGGCCGGTGCCACTTTTCTTTAATTCTAGACGCTACAATACCTACCACGCCTTGATGCCAATCCGGGTGGTACAAACACACACACTTAGGCATCACCTCGTCTTGGCTTGCTTCTAGGCGCGCTAAAATATTAACAGCTTGCTGCTGCATATCGGCTTCTATATTACGCCTTTGTGCGTTGAGCTCATCCAATTCTTGGGACAATTGAGCGGCGATCTGCTCGTTGTCACTCAACAAACATTCAATACCCAAACTCATATCATCCAATCTACCCGCGGCGTTAAGCCTAGGGCCAACACTAAAACCTAGATCAGAGGCTTGTAGATTATGATGCTGGCGTTTAGCAATACTTAATAACGCCAATAACCCAGGCCTAGCTTTACCTGCCCGAATACGTGCTACACCTTGGGCCACAAAAATGCGATTGTTATGCTCCATAGGCACTAGGTCTGCTACGGTGCCTAAAGCCACTAAATCTAAATACTGCGCCATGTTAGGCGGTGTGATGCCTTGTTGCTGAAACCAACCTTGCGTATGTAGCTGGCGGCGCAAGGCCGACATCACGTAGAAAATCACCCCAACCCCAGCGGTAGACTTAAAAGGAAATTCACACCCAGGCTGATTAGGGTTAACAATAGCATCGGCTTCTGGCAAGGTTTCGGCCGCTAAGTGATGGTCTGTCACCAATACTTTGATGCCCAGCTCATGGGCTCGATTAACGCCTTCGTGGCTAGCAATACCGTTGTCTACGGTGACAATTAAATCGGGCTCGCTAGCCTTTGCGTAATCCACCAAAGCGGTGCTTAGGCCATAACCAAAATCAAACCGATTAGGCACTAGATAGCTTACATTTTTGGCCCCCATAGCACCTAAAGCTAACATAGCAAGGCTGGTACTGGTGGCTCCATCGCAATCAAAATCACCAACAATAACAATGTGTTGCTGGGTTTCTAGTGCATGCACTAATAAGGCTACAGCCTCTTTTATGCCTTTAAGCTGATGGTAAGGTAAAAGATGTTTGAGTTGGTAATTAACTTGTGCAGGATCACTAATACCCCGGTGAGCAAGCACACGGGCTACCAATGGATCAAAGGCTTCGTCTAAGGCAGCATTAGAGCTACCCAGACGCAAACGGACAGACATATGCGCGGTGCTCTTAGAGCTTGCTCATCATGTATTTTTGCACTGTAGCAAGGTCGTTATCCAACACTTGACAACGCTCCGGACGCTCGAACAAATCGGTTAGATGGCTCGGTAGCTTTGGTGCCGTTT
>JBLHQO010000075.1:0-4950 GCA_047625285.1 Oceanospirillaceae bacterium | reverse complement strand
CTGCTTTTACTTTGTTTTGGGTTTGGTTCTATTATCGCAATGCCTTTGACTGGACTGATAGCTGCACGTCGTGGCCCTAGATCTATGGTGCTGTTAGGGGGCTTTGGACTAATCATTTTCCTACCTGCTTTAACTGTTGCTGAGACACCTTTGGTACTTGCCGCCGCTCTGTTTATTTTTGGGGCTTCGCTTGGCACTATTGACGTGGCTATGAATCTGCATGGAGTGGCAGTAGAGGGCCGAGAAAAGCGGTCCCTAATGTCTAGTTTTCACGCCCAATTCAGTATTGGTGGTTTGTGTGGAGCTGGCTTGATAACGTTGCTTTTATCTGTGGGTGTTTCACTTACTATGACCGCACTTATAGGCGCTGCAGTGACACTTGTGGCTATTGTACCTACTATTAGCCGTCTGCTATTTGTCAGTTCTGCACCACAAGAACCGATGGTGTTCCCCCATGGCATTGTGCTTTTGCTGGGTTTATTGGCCGCCATTATGTTTTTAGTAGAGGGCGCAGTTCTCGATTGGGGGGCCCTTTTGGTGATTGATCGCCAACTATTGGCTCCACGCAATGCAGGTGTAGGCTATATTCTATTTTCAGCTGCAATGGTTGTGGCACGTTTAACTGGCGATCATATGGTGGGGGCTTTGGGTGAGTTAAGGGTGCTTATTGTGGGTGCTATTGTAACTATCCTTGGCATTTGCGTGCTGTTGCTGGCGAGTTTGCCACTAGCTGCTCTGGCAGGCTTTATATTGATGGGTTTGGGGGCCGCAAACCTAGTACCCATATTTTTTAGTGCTGCTGGAAGGCAAAAAGTCATGCCCGCTAGTTTAGCTATCGCTGCTGTAACTACCACAGCCTACGCTGGCGTTTTGATGGGGCCAGCTATCATCGGTTTTGTGGCTCAGGCAACAACCTTGTCTATGGCCTTTGGTTGGCTCGCATTGCTGGTTGCGGTGATTCCATTTACCGCTTACTTGGTGGCCAGACACTAGATTTTTCACTCCTCTGGTGTCAGTACTAACAAGGTTTAAATAGTGGGCTTGTCGTCACCAAACATACTTTTAAATACGTACATGCTCGCTGCCACAGATGGACCAATACCCAAGGCAAATAACACAGTTCCAAACCCCACACTACCACCTAGGGCCCAGCCAGCCGCGATCACTGACAGCTCTAGGCCACTGCGTACCCAAGCAATGGGCACGTCTGTCACTTTTTGCAGCCCGGTCATTAATCCGTCTCTTGGTCCGGGGCCTAAATTTGCAATTAAATATAACCCACCGCCAAATCCAGTCACCAAAACGCCAAGCGTTGCTTCTCCAAGCTTTAAAAAAAGGTGATCAAAGGTGGGTAAAAATGGCAGTATAAATTCGAGAACCAAGGCAATAATGACGGCATTTAGAATAGTTCCAATGCCTGGCGTTTGTCGTAGAGGTACCCATAAAAATAGCACTACAACACTAGTAACAAACGTAGCAAAACCAAGACTCCACCCAGTAACATGCATAATACCTTGAGCTAAAACGGTCCAAGGGCTCACGCCAACACCTGCAGCAACCAGTAAAGCCTCTCCTAAACCAAAAAGCGTGAGGCCTACTATAAGAAAAAGAACAGACACCAAGGGCGGCGTTATAGTCAGCGCTTTGGGCGAACTCCAAAACAGTGATGGAACTGCTTTCACAGATAAAAATTTTGGTGTTAATCTCATTGTTAAATCACTTCTCATCATCACTCATTGCAGCTAATTCGGTGAAGCACCACTAACCATTAAGGTCCGACACTAGGCGTTTTATATCTTGGTGCTCTGGCATTGATTTGGATTCGGTCTGGGGGTGAGAGGCTTCATCTATGTTGAAGAATTCCATAAGATCATTCAGTTCTGAAGCTTGTTGTGTTAATGCGCCGGCTGCGGCCGCAGACTCTTCCACTAGAGCAGAATTTTGCTGGTTTAATGAATCCAACTGCGACACCGCATGATTAACCTGCTCTATCCCTGAAGCTTGCTCATTACTTGCTCCGGCGATTTCACCAACGGTCATGGCAACCAGATCGAGCGAGTTACGAATGTTATCCAATGATTCGCCCGTTTGGTTCACTAAGAAGCTTCCTTGTTCCACCCTTACACTACTATCGTGGATAAGATCTGTAATTTCTTTTGCCGCCTCGGCAGCTCGTTGAGCTAGCGAGCGTACTTCCCCTGCCACAACAGCAAACCCGCGACCATTTTCACCGGCCCTAGCGGCCTCTATGGAGGCATTGAGCGCCAATAGGTTGGTCTGAAATGCAATGCCGTCGATGAGGCTAATGATATCGGCTATTTTTTTACTGGCCTGAGCAATTTGACCCATAGCTTCTACCGCTTGAGTAACCACCACACCACCACTTTGTGCTTGCTCCCTAGAGTCTTGCATTAACTGATTGGCCTTAGTTGAGTTATCCGCATTAAGCCGTACGGAACTTGCCATTTGCTCCATACTAGCTGCAGTCTCTTCAAGAGATGATGCTTGGGCGGCAGTTCGGCTAGTGAGGTCTTTCCCCCCCCTGGCTATTTCATCTGCGCCACGTCGCACTCGTTGTGCCATGGTTCTTACATCACCAACAATACCCGCCACACTGATACTGGTGCCATTGAGTGCGAGGGCTATCTTATTAAGTTCGCCTGCATAGTCATGGCTCATGGTTTGGGTGAGGTCGCCATCACTGATGGCAGACGCTACCTGAGTAATCTCCTGTACAGCTTGTTCTAAGGCATCCATAGAATGATTGACGTTCCGCTTCAAGTGATGTAAATCACCATGTAATTCCACCTTGATACGCCTATCAAAACGCCCTTGAGCTAGTGCCTCCATCACTTGTCCAATTTCACCCAATGCCACTTCCATTACAGCCATGGCGTCATCAACCTGTTTACCAAATCCGCCTTCTATATTACCGTGCATACGGGCACTAAAATCGCCAGCGGCTAAACCAACCATCACTTGGCTTAATGAGCTCATGACGGCTGAAACACTTTCGGCAGAATTGTTGGTCGCATCCTTTAGGGTGCTAAAGTTACCCGTTAAAGACATGTCTACGCGTTGGTCAAAGTCACCAGCGGCAATCGCACCCATCACCGTATTTACTTGCGTAATTGCGCTTTGCTGGCGCTCTAGTATGCTATTTAGTGCGCGACCTGCTTGGCCAGTTTCATCATTACTGGGGTTTTTATAACGCATAGAGAGGTCACCCGTTTGTTCAACCTCGCCAATCACATCAGCTAAAATGAGCATGGGTTTGGCAATAATAGCTGCAAACATGAAGGCTAAGAGGGTAATTAGCACCACACCAACGCCCGCCAAAATCAACATGGTAGTTTGTAATGCAAAAATAGGAGCAAAGGCTTCCTCCTCGTCAATTTCTGCAACAATATTCCACACCACTCCATCTTGTAAAGGCAGTGGAGCATAGGCTGAAAGTACCGAATTACCATTGTAGTCGATTATAATTTGACTACCGCTGTTGCCTAGCAAAGACTGACGCGTGGCCTCTGTGTCTACCTTACCTAACAATGGATTAGCGAACGAGGCCTGGACACTGTGATAAGTAGGGTCTAAAAAGGAATCCGAACGCATTAATAAGTCGGCACCTACCAAGTAGGTTTCACCACTGTCACCCATACCGGCACGTTCAGCCATGATGTTATTAATGCCGTCCAAAGAAACCTGCATGGCCAAAATCATCACTACATCACCCTGCACCTTAACAGGCGCAGCGATAAAAGTGGCAGGGGTGCCATTGCTAGGGGTATAAGGTGCAAAATCAGACATGTGATACTGGCCATCTGCTATGGTTTTTTGCACTACCTCACCCAAGCCAGAGGTGTGATATATACCAGTCACTAAATTAGTTTGATAGTCGGCTTCTTGGGTCACACTGTAAAAATTGTAACCCTCTATGTCGAGTAAGAATAAGTCATAGTAGTCGTTACGTTCTATGTAGCGGCTGAACAGGGACTGACCGTTGGGGTCTACTTCGATGATGGCTGCTTCTAAACCTTGATTTTCGATCAATAACGAAAGATTATCCGCCAAGGTTTCGATGTCGTGCTGAGCGTCAATAAAGTGCTGTGATATTTGGTTGGCTTTGATCGTCCGCTGTGCCTGTAGCTCTTCGAATACTTGTTTCTCTAATGCGGCGCGGCTGTTTTGTATACCTACCACCCCTATGATTAGGGCGGGTAAAATACCGACAAAAAGTATCAGTGCAATTAGTTTTTGTTTTAAGTTCATGTGTGCCTTTACAGCGCCGCTGTAATCAATTTGTTAAACAAATACTACCATTTGCATTATGACGCTGCAAAAACAACACATTAGAACTGATATGGAAATTCTGCTTGCTGTTCAACGGCTTGTAACAACTCAGCTTCTGCCGGTTGGCCCCATTGATTAGTATAGACCAAATCGGCCAAATGCAAGCGTTGGCGCCAACCTTTATTAGCGAGTTCCGGAGTTGCCAAGAAGTGCTCTACATAACCCACACAAAGGTAGGCAATAGGCACAATGGCCTCAGGGATGCCTAATATTTGTTTCAGGTCATTGGGGTCCATAATGCTCACCCAACCCACACCTAAACCTTCTGCACGAGCAGCCAACCATAAGTTCTGCACTGCACATACGCTGCTAAACAAATCCATCTCTGGCATTTGTTGACGCCCCAATACCACAGGCCCAGCACGGTCTCTATCACAAGTGACACAAATGTTGAGGGGGGCATCTAAAATACCGGCTAACTTAAGTTGACGATACTGCGTTTGACGCTCATCTTCAAATTCTGATGCGGCGGTTTCATTCGCTTGTTCATATAAACAGTGCACTTTTTGTTTCACTGCAGCGTCTGTGACTAAGGTAAAGTTCCACGGCTGCATAAAACCAACAGATGGCGCATGATGAGCGGCGTAGAGCACCCTTGCT
>JBLHQO010000074.1:0-5270 GCA_047625285.1 Oceanospirillaceae bacterium | reverse complement strand
TGGCTAAAAGTGGCTAAAAGTGACTAAAGTCCCAAGGTTAATAGCAGACAGGCCTTAGGTTTTAGCCCGTGCGATAAAAGGCAGTTTTATACCCAAAATAAGGCCATTGCCAGCTAATACCAGCACTAGGCCACTCACGCTACTAAGGCTCCATACATACCCCTCAAACACTGTGGATAAGGCCAGTGCTACTACCGGAAACATAACAGTGGCATAGGCAGCTTTGCTGGCACCAATACGGCCAATGAGAGAAAGATAGGCGGTGAAGCCGGCCACAGTGCCAATAACAGATAAGTAAAACAGGCTGCCAATGTATTGAGGCCGCGGGTCCCAAGCTAGTGGGGTGTTGGTAATCGCCAATAAAGCGGCCAAAAATAGGGCGCCGTAAATCATAGCGTAAGCACTACTAGTAAAGGGTTTTAGGCCTTTTCTACTGTGCCTTACGGAGATCATGTTACCAAGAGAAAAGAAAAAGGTGCCTAGAAAGGCAAGTCCGATACTGGCGAAATCCACCCCTTTATCTGAATCTGCTTCTAGCTCTGGCCAAAACATTAAGCTAAGGCCAATAATGCCCAGAAAACTTGCACCGAATACTGCGCGTGTTGGTTTTTCGCCCCAAAAAATGCGATTGTTTATCGCATTAAATAAGGTTGCCGCAGAAAAGATAACCGACAGCAAGCCACTGGAGATATCCAAACCAGCCGTATAAAAACACACAAAGTTTAGAGAAAACAAACACATGCCTTGCAGTACCATAAAGCCATGGTCTTGTTTGCTTGTGACCTGTAAACGTCGGCTAACCAGTACCAAGGACATCATAATAGTGGCCGCTAACGCAAAGCGGTAAAACACCGACGTAAGTACGGGCACTTCGCCTAACTGCCAATGGATGGCGATCCAAGTGGTACCCCAGATGAGCACGGTGGATAGGTATAAAAATTGTGTCACGCCTGTTCCTTTTGGCTTGGTGGTCGCCTTAATCTAGCCTTGAATATCTGCTATTGGTGTAGCGAAGCTCTGCGCCATGTCCCATGGGAAACGAATCCAAGTGTCTTGGCTGACTTCGGTAATGTACAGGTCTACGGTAGATTTACCCGCCGGTTTTGCATACACAGTAGCAAAGGTGGCTTTAGGCACCATTTCACGTACGGCTTTGGCCGTGTTACCTGTATCTACAAGGTCATCAATCAGCAAAAAGCCTTCGCCGTCACCCTCAAAACCTTTAAGTAATTTAAGCTGGCCTTGTTTGCTGGCTTCAACGCCTGCTTCAAGCTGGCCGTAGCTAGAAATACAGATAGTGTCGATTAAGCGAATGTCCAGTTCACGGGCAATAATGGCCGCAGGCACTAAGCCACCACGAGTAATGGCAATGATACCCTTCCACGGTCCTTGGTCTAACAAGCGCCAAGCTAACGCGCGGGCGTTACGGTGTAATTCTTCCCAAGAAATGGGGTAATCTTTGTTGTACGGGTTGCTCATGTGTTTTCCTGTGCTAAGTACTGATTCTTAAGGTTCACGTAATTGTTAGCCATGTAGGTAAGGCTTGAGAGTTCATTATCGGTTAACGCACGTTTTTGTCTGGCAGGGCTGCCAGCATATAAAAAACCGCTAACCAGTCGCTTGCCGGGTGTGACTAAACTGTTGGCAGCGATCATAACGTCATCTTCCACCACCACGTCGTCCATAATGGTGCTTCCCATGCCCACCAATACGCGGTTGCCAATAGTACAGCCGTGTAAAATAGTACGATGGCCCACTGTGACTTGATCACCGATGATTAATGGATAACCCGCAGGGTTATGAGCGCTTTTATGGGTAACATGTAAAATGGAACCATCCTGAATGCTGGTAGAGTGGCCAATACGAATGTGATTCACATCTCCGCGCACCACACTATAGGGCCAGACAGATGAATCCGCGCCAATATGAACGTCTCCTATAATAATGCACTCTTCGTCTGCAAACGCACTTGAATCAATCTTCGGGGTCACATGTTTAAGTGGTCGAATGGACATTGTTGTTCCTAATTTGCACTAAACCATTGGGTATTGGTAAAAGAGGCACTATTATAACCTCACTAACATACAAAACAATCGATGAGACGCTATGACAACGCTTTCCTTACAAGATACATTATTACTGCCTGATTTTTCGTCAATGGACCCAGCTGGATTAGCTGCTGCGCTGGATAAAAAGCTGGCACACAATCTACTATTAATTGAGCAACTGTTAAATAGCCAAGTTGGCCTAGACTATACCCAGCTAGTACCAACGCTCGAACAGTTGGATGATGAAATAGGCCGGCTTTGGGGGCCATTAAGTCACTTGCATGGTGTTAGCAATAAAGACGACGTGCGGGCAGCCTTTGATGAATGTTTGCCAAAACTTACGGCCTATGCCACACAAATGGGGCAGAATAAGGCTTTGTATGTTGCCTTTTTGGGATTGTTAGAAAGTGATGAGTTTAGCCAACTAAGTCAAGCTCAGCAACAGTTTGTGAAGTTGCAGATAAGAGATTTTAAACTGGCGGGTGTGGCATTAAACCCACAGCAGAAAACAGAATATGGCCAGTTGAAACAAAAAATGGCGCAGCTTTCGACCCGCTTTTCAAATCAGCTGATGGATGCAACACAGGCCTGGTCAAAGCATATTGTAGATAGTGAGCACTTACTCGGCTTGCCAGACTCTGCGTTACAGCAAGCGCAAGAAGCTGCCAAAGCTAAATCCTTAGAAGGTTACTTATTAAAGCTAGATTTCTCTTGCTACCATTCGGTCATGACCTTTGCCGAGCAAAGTGAACTTAGGCAAGAAATGTATCAAGCCTTCAATACCCGTGCCTCCGATCAAGGCCCTCACGCTGGGCAGTTCGATAACACTTTGGTGATGGAAGAGCTGGTGGGTTTACGCCATAAGATGGCTAATCTTGTGGGGTTCGATCATTATGCGGATTATTCGGTAGCCACCAAAATGGCAGATTCTGGGCGAGCGGTTGAAGCGTTTTTATTAGATCTGGCTAAAGGTTGTAAACCTCAAGCCGAAGCAGACATGCGCCAGCTACAACAATTCGCTACCCAAGAAGGTGGGCCAACTGTATTGGCCGCATGGGACGTGGCGTATTACAGTGAAAAATTGCGTCAAAAGCGCTACAACTTATCTCAAGAAGAGCTAAAACCTTATTTCGCCTTACCACAAGTACAGGCTGGTTTATTTGACGTAGTAAACCGTATTTATGGCATTGCAGTGACACCCTGCAAAGGCATAAGTACTTGGCATAAAGACGTTGGTTTTTATCAAGTGTCTTATGAAGGTAAAGCCATTGGCTATTTCTATTTTGATCTTTATGCACGGGACCAAAAGCGTGGTGGTGCCTGGATGGATGAATGCCGTAACCGTCAGTTTAAAGCCAACGGGGAATTGCAATTACCCGTAGCGTACCTAGTCTGTAACTTTGCCCCACCTGTGGGGGAAAACCCTGCCTTACTCACCCATGGCGAGGTGACCACACTGTTCCACGAGTTTGGTCATGGCTTGCACCACATGATGACCAATATTTACGTTGCAGGTGTTGCTGGCATCAATGGTGTGGCATGGGACGCGGTGGAATTGCCAAGCCAATTATTAGAAAACTGGTGCTGGCAGGAAGAGTCATTACGTTTATTTGCTAAGCATTATCAAACGGGTGCAGCTTTGCCAGAAGACTTGCTACAAAAAATGTTAGCGGCTAAAAACTTCCAAGCGGGCATGTTTGTTATGCGCCAGCTAGAATTTTCCTTGTTTGATTTGCGTTTACACATGAATTACGATGCCGCTGCTCCGGCGTCTGTACAATCGGTATTGAATGCAGTGCGAGAAGAGGTTGCGGTGATAAAAGCGCCGCAGTGGAACCGTTTCCAACACGGGTTTGGCCATATTTTCGCAGGTGGTTATGCGTCTGGTTATTATAGTTATTTGTGGGCAGAGGTATTAGCGGCAGACGTCTTTAGTCGCTTTGAAGACGAAGGTATTTTTAATCCCACCACTGGCGCGGCCTTATGGCGAGACATTACTGGCCAGGGTGGTAGCCGTGATGCGATGGATCTTTTTACTGAGTTTATGGGGCGTGAGCCTAGTGTAGAAGCCCTCATGCGCCATAAAGGTTTGGCCGGTGGAGTGAGTGATGGCATGAGTCAAAGCGTCAATAAGGGGGCGAGTCATGAAAGTTAGATTTATTGCAGGTATTGTGTGCCCAAAATGTGGTGCACAAGACAGTGTGCGCATCTATATCCCAGAAGCAGGCGAAGTGGATGAGCAGCTACGAGACTGCATCACTTGTGGCCATGAGGAACGTATTGGCCAAGCCGCAGCAACAAGACAGGAAATGAACACAAGGGTTAACCATAAAGAGACGTCTGCAGTTCAACAAGTAGAACCTCAAGTGCTTAAGATACAGTAGCGCTGAACTGAGCCAAATCGAGCCGAGACGAGACGCGGATCGTTTAGGTGCTAATGAACCACGCTTGCTTGTGGCTTAACCATAGGTAACCGGCCAAGGCTACCGCGGCCCTAACGCCACAAAAACCTAAGAACGCCCACCACAGGCCATCATTGCCCCAAGGTTCTAACAGGTACCAAAGGGGCAGTAAGGCGGCTAAGCTGGCAAGTACAGAGTAGAACATAGCTTGGGGCTGAGTAGCACCCACAAAGATACCATCAAACAAATAGCTCCAAACGCTGATAATAGGCACCCACATCACCCAAATAGCATGGTCGCTGGCTAGCTGTCGCACACTATCAATGGTAGTGAGCATGTTGATAAACACATCGCTGAGCAACCAAAACCCAACGGTTGCTGCTACTGCTACGATGATGGAATAAATAGCTGCGCCATTACAGAGCTGATAAAACTGACGTTTTTGTTTACCCCCTAAGGCTTCTCCACAGGCCGCTTCAATAGCAAAAGCAAAGCCGTCTAGCGCATAAGCCAGTAAGGTTACGTACAGTAACAATAGTGTGTTTGCGGCCAATACATCATCACCCATGCGGGCACTTTGAGAGGTGATAAAGGCAAAGGCGAACAGCAGCATTAAGGTGCGCACGAATAGGTAGCTATTGAGACGCATTAATTGTTTTGCCAAGGGAGAAAAAGTACGCCATTGCAGGTGAAATTGTTCATCAAACCGAGTTAAGTGGCGCCAAACTAAAGCTAACGCTAATAACAGGCCGCAATAGTCGGCCAGCAAGCTTCCCCAGGCTACACCCGCACTGGTCATATCAAAACCAATAACAAACAA
>JBLHQO010000073.1:0-5281 GCA_047625285.1 Oceanospirillaceae bacterium | reverse complement strand
GGCTGTCTTCACTCCATATGCAGCGCCACCCAGAATGTCTGTGTGTAGGGTGTCACCCACCATTACAATACGTTGCTTAGGAACATTTTTTAAGTCAGCACAGGCTAATTGATAAATGTTGGAGAAGGGCTTGCCGAAAAAATGCAGGGTGACGCCTTTAATGCAGCTCAGCTGGTGGGCAAAATACCCAGGTTCTAAACTGAAATCATGTTCCCTTGGTGCCACCAAATCTGGATTTCCCACCCATACTGGGCGAGGATTTTGGCAAAGGCTCTGTACTAATAAGGTTTGTTGGTGTTGGGTCCAATGGGAGGCGCCCAGCAATATAAAACCACTAACATTATCGAATAACTCACTATCATTTCCCAAGGCCACGCTAGGTATGGGTAGGGTAAGTAGCTGTGAATCGGGTCTGGCCATTACGCCCCATAGAACCGTGTTTGAAGTGCCGGAAAAAGACTTGGCAAAACCTTGGCACAAGGCATCACGGCTAGCGACGATATGATCTAATGCAAACTTAAAACCTAGCTCTTGTAGTTTTATCTGAGTTTCGGCGGCGGGTAGGCTAGCACCATTGGTTAACACCATCACCTGTTTGCCTGTCGCCTGAAGAGCTTCCACCGCCTTAGTCGCACTTTTGATGGCCGTTTGGCCCACGTTGAGAACGCCAAAGGCATCCAACAAAAATACGTCAAAGTCGTTTGTTAAATCAGTCAGGCCGCCAACCCATGTGCTGGCTTTTGGAAAGCTTGCGGTGGGAAGTGTGTGCCGAATGGCCTCATAGTGCTCGAAAGCCCAGTTGGCGGTTATTTTACTGGTGTCTGGGTAAATTTCCATCACAAAAAATCAATCCGTTTGGAGTTTTAAAAGGGCTTTTATTTCGGCTAACTCGTCGCGTAAATCGGTCATAGACGGTTCTCCTTCTGCCAAACGTTCTGCGGCGTTCTCATTTTCCATAACGTTCACAACGATACCGATAACCATGTTTAAAAAAGCAAACGTAGTGAGAAAAATAAAGCTTAAGAAATACACCCAAGCGTAGCCATATACGGCCATTACCTCGTACATTACGTCGGTCCAATCTTCAAAAGTCATTACCCTAAATAAGGTAAGCATAGAGATGGAAATGTCGCCCCACAACACCGAGTTGATGTTAGCAAAGAAGGTAGTGCCGACAGCGGCGTAAATATAAAAAATAATGAACATCAACATGAGTACATAGCCCAACTGAGGGAGGGCTTTGAGCAGAGAGTTAAGTAATATGCGTAGCTCTGGAACGACAGAAATCATGCGTAATACACGGAAAATTCGAATCAGTCGGCCTACTAAAGCCAATTCACTGTCTTCTATAGGGATAAGGCTTACTACAACAATAATAGTGTCGAACAGGTTCCAACCATTAAAAAAGAACCTGCTTTTAGTTGGATCGCCAGCGAATCGGATGCTGATTTCAATTAAGAAAAAGATGGTAATACCGATGTCTAAAAAGCCGATAAAGCTGATTAGTTCAGAGGGCATAGAGTGGCTTTTGACGCCGATCACCAGTGCAGACAGCAGAATGATGCCGACCACAAATAACTCAAATAATTTATTGGATCGTAAAGTGAATAAACGAGTTTGTAGCATAGAGGGTGTCATTTTAAAAAAGACTCATGAACCCGACTGAGCGGGCTGTTTAGGGGGCATGTAAATATACCTTGCTTACCTTAAGGCTACAATGGCAGGCAGCCGTGTGCACAGGTATTTAGATTAACCAGTATGGTGTAGGTTAATCATAAGCAAGCAGCATAAAGCTAAATATGTGATTAAATCTAACACAGGCTACGGCGCCTATGAGCAACCTATTTTAGGCAGGATGCCATTCAGTTAAAGGGTATGTTAACCTAACCGCAAACATTGGTAATAAAATATTACCAATTTAATGGTTGTAGTTCAGGTTATATCTATGGATACCCAAACAAACACCTCCAGCACCTCCAGTATGCAGGCAAATCAAGGCCCAGCAGAAAGCAACGTGGCTGCGCTCGTTAGCGCGTTGCAGGAACTACTGCCGGCATCCGGCGTGATTATGTCTATAGAAAGTCAAAGACCTTTTGAATGCGATGGTTTGGCGGTATACCAACAACTACCCTTGATTACCGTTATCCCGGAAACGGTAGACCAGGTACAAGCTATTTTACGCCTTTGTCATTTTCATCATGTGCCGCTAGTGCCAAGAGGTGCTGGCACTGGCCTGTGTGCCGGCGCGATGCCCCACGCAAACGGGGTGTTGTTGGTGATGACCAAGTTCGATCGAATATTACGCATCAATCACGATGCTTCCACGGCAACGGTACAGCCTGGTGTACGTAACTTAGCGTTAACTGATGCGGTAGCGCCTTTTGGACTATATTACGCGCCAGATCCCTCTTCACAGATTGCCTGTACTATAGGTGGCAATGTGGCCGAAAACTCTGGCGGTGTGCACTGCCTTAAGTATGGCCTTACTGTGAATAATCTACTTCAAGTCACCATAGTCACTATTGAGGGGCAGTTGATGACCTTTGGTGGTGAAGGTTTAGATGAGCCTGGTATGGATTTATTGAGCTTAATGACAGGTTCTGAAGGTTTGTTAGGTGTGGTGGTGGAAGCGAAGGTAAAATTGCTGACGCGAGCGCCTAGAGTGCAAGTACTTATGGCTGCCTATGACAGCGTAACGGCAGCAGGCGATGCAGTGGCGGCGCTCATAGGGCAAGGTATTATCCCTGCAGGCCTAGAAATGATGGATCACTTGGCCATTAGTGCCGCAGAAGATTTTGTTAAAGTAGGTTATCCAACCGATGCCAAAGCATTACTTATTTGTGAATTAGATGGCACCGATGCCGAAGTTGAAGAACAACTGGCTTTGGTGACTGAGTGTTTTACCCAGCATGGCGCTTGGCACATTCGTATTGCTAAAGATACCACAGAAGCGGCGGCCCTATGGCATGGGCGCAAAGCCGCCTTTCCTGCAGTAGGGCGTATATCACCAGATTACTATTGTATGGACGGCACTATACCACGCGGCCAAGTGGGCTATGTGTTAACTCGCATCAGTGAATTGTCACAGGCCTATGGGTTAAGAGTTGCCAATGTTTTCCATGCTGGAGATGGCAATCTACACCCCCTTATATTATTTGATGCCAGTATTGATGGAGAGCTTGAACAAGCAGAGTTATTAGGCGGAGATATTCTTACTTTGTGCGTTGATGTGGGCGGTACGATTACCGGAGAACATGGCGTAGGGTTAGAAAAAATGCCGCAAATGCCCTATCAATTTGGCGATGCAGAACTAGCTCAGTTTAGGCGCTTGAAGGAGGCCTTTGACAGTGAAGAGTTACTCAACCCTGGAAAAGGCATCCCCACCCTTAAATATTGCCAAGAATACCGGAGCTTGCAACATGGGTGATTTAACTAGTCATCTGGCACAACAAGTTCAGCAGGCATACGCCACTAAGACGCCCCTTAAAATAGCCGCAGGTAATACCAAAGCCACCCTCGGTAGAGCAACCTTAGGTGAAGTGATTGATGTGGCTAGCCATAATGGTGTGATCAGTTATAGCCCCACGGAATTGGTGATTCGCGCCCGCGCAGGGACTAAAATTGCTCTACTCAATGAGGTGTTAGCCCAGCAACAACAACGTTTGCCTTTTGAACCACCCAGTTTTGCTGGCGACGCCACTATTGGTGGTACGGTAGCAGCAAACTGCAGTGGGCCTTCACGGCCATGGTTTGGTGGTGTTAAAGACAGCTTACTAGGTTTAGGGCTCATTAATGGCTACGGCGAGGCGATGCAGTTTGGCGGTCAGGTGATGAAAAACGTGGCAGGGTTTGATGTCACACGGTTGCAGTGTGGCGCTATGGGTAGTTTAGGGCTTATTACTGATGTGTCTATAAAAGTATTGCCGCAGTTTAAGGCAGGCCATACCCTAACCTTTGAAATGACTGCGGAAATGGCTCTAGAGACCATGTTGCGCTGGGCCAACCTTAGTTTACCCATTACCGGAATGTGTCATGTGCAAGGTGAAAAGCTTCTCTATGTGCGGTTACAAGGTGGCCAGAGTGGTGTTGCCAGTGCCAGCCAATCTTTGGGTGGTGAACAGATGGAGACCAACATTGCAGAAGAGTTTTGGCACGCGGTAAGGGAAGGGCGTTTATTACAGCCGCTGCATAACCAAATATTATGGCGCTGGAGTGGGCCCCGTGATGCGCCTATTCACAGTGTACCCAATACATCTTTGATCAATTGGGGGGGATCCGAACGCTGGGTGCTGGATGATAGTTTAACTTCTCCTGTGGCAGGCTTAATACAATACCAAGGAGGCGATCGCTTGGCCGAGGTTTATGGTCCAATAAGTACCGTCCAAAAAGCTCTGCAACAGCGTATAAAACATGCATTTGACCCCCATGGGGTGTTAAATGTGGGCCGCGTATATTCTTGGATGTAACCCACTAAAGCGATTAAAACTATGAAAACCATTATAGCTAAAGAATTTGCAGATCAGCCTCTGTTTGACCCCGTTAAAGGTATCTTACAGTCCTGTGTGCACTGTGGGTTTTGCACGGCCACGTGCCCAACTTACCTGCTTTTGGGTGACGAACGTGACAGCCCCCGCGGCCGTATTTATATGATGAAAGCCATGTTTGAGGGCGAGCCAGTTACCCAAGAAACACGCCACCATTTGGATCGTTGCCTTACTTGTAGAAGTTGTGAAACCACCTGTCCTTCCGGAGTGGAATATGGCCGCCTGGTGGATTTGGGCCGGGTGGTGGCAGAGCAAAAAGCGCCTCGTCCTGTGGCTCAAAAGCTTGTACGTTGGAGTTTGCGGCAAGTGCTGCCTTATCGGGCTAGGTTTGGCCCGTTGTTTAAAATAGGTCAGTTAGTTAGGCCGGTGTTGCCTAAGGTGTTAAAGCAACACATACCCCCATCGTCTCCTAAATTTATAGCCCCAAAAAGCACGCATCAACGTGTGATGTTGAGTTTACCTGGTTGTGCCCAAGCCAGTGCTGCACCTAATACAGACATTGCAGCGGCGCAGGTATTAGATAAACTCCAAATTACGCTCAAAGTACTGCATAAAAGTGGCTGTTGCGGCGCTATCAATCATCACTTGAATGACCATGAGAAAGCCCTAGAGCAAGCCAGGCACAATATAGACTTAGTATGGCCAGAATTGCAGGCTGGGGCAGAAGCTGTGGTAGTTACAGCCTCTGGCTGTGGGGCTACGTTGCAAGAATATGGTCATATGTTTCGCCATGACAC
>JBLHQO010000072.1:0-5286 GCA_047625285.1 Oceanospirillaceae bacterium | reverse complement strand
CTTGCTCCATAACTATGGGAGCTCCTTGTGCCACTTTTTCCACTATAAGAGTACAGGGGCCAAGTGCCTTTAATGTGGGCAAGTTGGAATTAATCACGAAGCGGTTTCCTGTTGTTGGTCTAAATCTAATAGTAAATCTTGTAAGGCCTGTTGATGTTCGCCAGGTTCTTGCCACATACCACGCTGGCAAGCTTCCAACATACGCTCGGCCATTTCTTCTAAGGCAGCAGGGTTATTGTCGCGCATAAATTGCTGGTTTTCTGCTTCAAAGATCAAAGCATCGCTAACTTGTTCATATTGATAGTCAGCAATTAAATCGGTAGTGGCATCGTAGGCAAATAGGTAGTCTACGCTGGCGGCCATTTCAAAAGCGCCCTTATAACCATGGCGCTGCATGGCGCCAATCCATTTTGGATTAAGCACGCGAGAGCGTAATACTCGGTTTAATTCTTCTTTAAGGGTGCGAATTTTGGGTACGCTAGGGTTACTGTGGTCGCTATGATATACCGCAGGCGCTTGGCCACTAAAACTAGTTACAGCGTTAGTCATACCACCTTGGAACTGGTAGTAATCATCGGAATCCAATAAATCGTGTTCACGGTTGTCTTGGTTTTGTACCACCGCCTCTAACTGGCTCAAGCGGTGTTTGAAATCGTCATGGGCTGCCACGCCATCACCGGTTTGGTTGCCGTATGCATAACCACCCCAGTTGAGGTATGCATCCGCCAAGTCGGAACGCTCACTCCAACAACGCTCATCAATAAGGCCTTGTAAACCCGCACCATAAGCTCCTGGTTTACTACCATAAACACGATAGCTAGCTTGGCGGTGGGCTTCGGTAGGGCTGATGCCTTGAGCTTCTAACTCAGTTTGACGTTGTTCAATATTTTGGCGAATAGTGTTGCCGTTTTTAGCACTAGAACCTGGCTCATCAAAGGTGGCTAGAGTTTGCACAGCCGCGTCATATAACTTCATGACATTGGGGAAGGCATCACGGAAAAAACCCGACACACGTAAGGTAACGTCCACGCGAGGACGGCCTAATTGCATGGCAGGAATAATTTCAAAATCCATCACTCGCTGCGAACCAGGTGCCCAAATAGGTTTGATACCCATTAAGGCAAACGCTTGGGCAATGTCATCGCCGCCGGTGCGCATAGTGGCGGTGCCCCAAACAGATAAGCCTATTTGGGTAGGGTAGTCACCGTGCTCTTGTAAGTGCCGTTCAATAAGCGCTTGGGCCGAACGCTGGCCTAACGCCCATGCGGCTGCAGACGGTACGCTACGGTTGTCTAAAGAAAAGAAATTACGCCCAGTAGGTAGCGTGTCTAAACGGCCACGCGTGGGTGCGCCGCTAGGGCCAGGCTCTACAGCTTGGCCTGCTAAACCTTCAATAAGGGCTTTGGTTTCACGTACGGCGCTATCTTCTAAAGCGGCTAAAATAATATTTTTAGCGTAGCTTAATTGTTGACTGGTGCGTGGCAGTGTTGGTACTAGAGTATTGATGTCTTTATGGTTTGGTGACAGTAGGTACTCATTAATTAAGCTTAGTGCTAATAGTTCCAGACGCTCCCTTGTGTCCATACTAGAACGCCATACGCCGTCAGTTTGCTGGGCCAACAACTGAGGTTTAGCGCCAAGCCAAGGGCTAACATCGGTGGCTAACGGGTCGTAGGGAGTGAAGGTGTCGTTGTCGTTTTGGCCTAAATCCAAGTGAAGATCAAGGGCTAGGTTGTGCAAAATACCTTGTTCTTCTACGGCTTCGCCGCGAGGTAAACGCAGCAGAGCAACGAGGGTTTCGCTGAGTTCGTCATGTTCTGGTAGCTGGCCCAAAATGTGCAAGCCGTTACGAATCTGTGCTTCTTTAATGTCACACAAATAAGTATCAAGCTCGGCCAGCATTTCGCTTTCGCTGGTGCAGGTGGTTAACCCAAGTTCTTGTTTAAGGTTGCTGCTAGCCAAGGTGGCAACAATTTGTTCCCTTAGCCATGCTTCACGCCCAGTATCCAAGCCTGTAGCTTGATACAGTTCGTCCACCAAAGCTTCTAAATCGGCAAGTTCGCCATAGGTTTCAGCTCGAGCCATAGGGGGCATTAAGTGATCTATAATCACCCCTTGGGCGCGACGTTTAGCCTGTGCGCCTTCACCTGGGTCATTCACAATAAATGGGTAAAAATGTGGCATGGGGCCAAGGGCTACATCGGGCCAGCATTCATCACTTAACGCCACACCTTTGCCAGGCAGCCATTCAAGATTACCGTGTTTGCCAAGGTGAATGATCGCGTCTACTTGATAAACATGGCGCAACCAAAAATAGAAGGCTAAATAACTGTGGGGTGGTACTAGGTCTGGGTCGTGGTAGTTGGCGGTTAGATCTAGGTTATAACCCCGTGCTGGCTGAATGCCTACAAAGGTTTCACCCAAACGCAGTCCTGCCAACATGATACGGCCTTGTCTATGATCTCTTCTGTACTTGGGATCTTGCTCTGGGCCGCCCCAGCGCTGCCATACAGCATCTTGGCAGTTTTTAGGTAGCTGGGAAAAATGTTCCATATATACTGCAGCATCTAAACTTTGCCAACAAGGTAAGTGGTGCAAGGTATTGGGGTTGTTAGTGACAGACTCTAGTAGCGTTTCAATTAAGGCATTGCCATTTTCCGGTACCGTATCAATGGCGTAGCCAACATCTTGCATGGCTTGTAATACATTAATGGCCGATTGTGGTGTATCTAAACCTACGCCATTACCAATACGGCCATCTTTGGTGGGATAGTTGGCAAGTATGAGGGCAATACGTTTGTCATTATTGGCCTTATGGCCAAGGCTACAGTAGCCCTTAGCGAGGCGCGCCACAAACTCTGCTCTTTCTGGGTCTAGCTCGTAGCCCACAAGGTTTATTTGGCATAGTTGGCTGTAGTAACCCATAGACTTAAAGCTAATGGCGCGTGTTAATACATGGCCGTCCATCTCTGGTAATACCACTTGCATGGCAATATCGCGAGATCTTAAACCTTGTTTATGCTCACGCCATGCTTCATGGGTAGTGGACGACAGCACCAGCTGTAACACCGGGATGTCGCCGTCAATGGGTAATTTAAACTGTGTTGGCGAGGAGCTAAGGCTTGGCGCATCTACTTTGTTGCTGGCAAACCCTAAACTGCTTAATACCAGTTTGGTGTTGGACTGCTTTAAGGTGTGATTGACCAAAGCCAAGGCTTGTGGGTCTTTAAGAGAAGTAATGGCAAGGGCGATGGGGTTCATGCCTTGCTTAGCTAAGCCTGCCATTAAACCATCAAACATGCGGGTATTGCCGCTTTGTAAATGGCTACGATAAAACAATAACGCCACTACAGGCGCATGTTGCAAACCTTGCGTAAGTGTCTGTTTTTGCCAATCCATTAAGCTAGCTTGGGCTACGCCGGGTTGATAAATCAACGCTTGGGGTAGCTCGGCCGGTGGTTGCCACTTATGTTGGCGAGCCTGGCTAGGCAGTAGGTTTAACTCTTGTGCCAAATAGCGCAATAAATTAATACCATTACTCACGCCACCTTGGCGTAAGTATTGCCATACTAGTTGGCAAGTAGCAGGTGTACAAGAGCTAGCAAGTGTTAGCTCAGGGTCCGGTGCGTCATCACCCGGTACCAAAATAAGTTGGCGGTTAGGCTTGGCCTGTTGCCATGCTTGTAGCCGTTCAAAACCATAATTCCAGTAGCTTGCACCACCTAGCAGTGACACCAACACTACTTCTGCTTGCTCCAACACCTTGTGCTCATAAAGATCAAAAGCAGCAGGCTTTAGCAGGTGGCTCCAGTTAGCCAAACGAATGGATGGCAGTTCGTCACCCAGTTGTTCGGCCGCAGTGGCCAACATAGCCAGGCTAGTATCGGCGGCAGCCAAGATCACCACTTTAGCGGGGTCTTGGCCTAGGTCGATAATGCCCTCTTCTTCAACGAAGCCGCCAGGCTGGGCTGCGAGCAAATGCATGGTGAGTGATTAAACCTCGGCTACTTTTAATGCGCTGGTTAATTCGTCAACATGTAAATGTTTACCAATCATTACCAAAGACGTGCGGCGTGCTTCATCAGCTGTCCACAAACGGTCAAAGTGGCTTTCTAAACGCTGGCCAACGGCCTGTATTACCTGACGCATAGGTTTGTTAGGTAAAGCTGCAAAACCTTTAGCGCGGTAGATTTGATGCTTAGAAAGCAATTCCTGTAAGGCCACTTGTAAACGTTCGCCGTCTACTTCGCCTAAATGAATCACGCAGGAATCAAAGTGATCGTGGGCATGGTCATGATGGCCGCCATGGTCATGGTGATGATCGTGGTGAGTGTGTACAGCTTCAATGCGATCTTCTGCAGCGGCCTCTAAGCCCATTACTAATTCAATAGACGCATCACTGGTACCGTCTTCCTTTTGGCCAATGTAAGCCGTCTTTACAGCAGTAGATACTTTAGCTGCAATCACCGTCTCAACTTGGCTGCGCTCTTGGTCAGACAAAAGGTCACTCTTAGACACGATCACAAGGTCTGCTGCACTTAACTGGTCATCCAATAGCTCGGCTAAGTCAGGGTCATGATTAAGGCTTTCATCTGCTAAACGTTGGGCTTGCACCTGTGCTGCATCGTGGGCAAAACGGCCGGCAGCAACAGCTGGGCCATCAATCACGGTGATTACTGAATCAACGGTGAAGTATTTTTTAATTTCTGGCCAGTTAAAGGCTTGTACAAGGGGCTTTGGTAACGCTAAACCACTGGTTTCAATAAGAATATGGTCAATGTCATCACGACGTTTAACTAATTCTAGCATTACCGGCAAGAACTCTTCTTCAACGGTGCAGCAAATACAGCCGTTAGCTAGTTCGTAAATGCCTTGTTGAGTGCTGGATGGCGTTTCGCCTTCGTCATCACAATCTAACGGGCAATTGCGTAATAAATCGGCGTCTATGTCTAGTTCGCCAAATTCGTTAACGATCACGGCAATACGCTTCGGGTCTTTACCGCCAGACACCTGACGTAACACATTAGACAATAAAGTGGTCTTGCCACTACCTAGAAAACCGGTGACAACAGTAGCGGGGATTTTTTTCAGTTGCATGGGATAACCTTGTGCTTAGTTCAGGGTTTAGCGAAGTGCTAAAAGGGTGTTGGAAATTGCCGTCATTTTGGCACAGAAAGGCGCTAAAATCTGCCTTCTGTAGGCATAAACTATCCATAACGCGACGCTTTTTAAAGAGGGCTAGAGCAGCTTGAGTAGTTCTGATGATTCTAGTAGCACTAGAGCTAG
>JBLHQO010000071.1:0-5387 GCA_047625285.1 Oceanospirillaceae bacterium | reverse complement strand
TGAGGCCTTTTTTGTAAGCCTATAAACATACCGAGGAAACCGGAGTTCAGATTAAGTGTTAATCCTAACTCCTACAACGTGCCATGCAATCAGATCTAGATACCATCTGCGCTCAAACCACGCCCCCAGGCCGTGGTGGTGTGGGCATTATTCGCCTATCTGGGCCCAACGCCCTCACCTACGGCCAAAAACTAAGCCGTAACAAAGGCATACTTCGCCATGCTCATTACGGCCCTTTTTTAGACACTCAAGGTGAACAGATAGATGCCGGCATAAGCCTTTACTTCAAAGGGCCAGACTCATTCACAGGCGAAGACGTATTTGAGTTCCAAGGCCATGGTGGCCAAGTGGTGATGGACATATTACAGCGGGAACTTACTCAGCTAGGGGCTCGTATTGCCCGCCCTGGTGAGTTTTCTGAACGCGCTTTTCTAAATGACAAAATGGACCTAGCTCAGGCAGAATCCATTGCAGATTTAATAGATGCTAGCTCAGAACAAGCCGCTAGAAACGCCTTACGTTCTTTACAGGGCGTATTTTCTAATCATATAAATACCTTGGTTGAAAGTCTCATCTATCTGCGCCTATATGTTGAAGCTGCCATCGACTTTCCAGAAGAAGAGATCGACTTTTTAGCCGACGGCAAGGTCGCAGCCCTGTTAGATAACGCTCAGGCAGACCTAGATCACTTATTACTAAAGGCTCACCAAGGCACCCTATTACAAGAAGGCATGCAAGTAGTGATCGCTGGAGCCCCTAACGCTGGCAAATCAAGCTTACTCAATGCGTTAGCAGGGCAAGACCGCGCTATAGTTACAGACATTGCCGGTACCACACGAGATCTATTAAAAGAATCAATCAATATTGATGGCCTGCCACTACATATTATAGATACCGCTGGCTTGCGTGAAAGCCCAGACCGAGTAGAACAAATTGGTATTGAGCGTGCTATGCAAGCAATTGGCCAAGCTGACCAAATTTTACTCCTACAAGATGCTCAAGATTTAACCCCACCACAAGAGCACTGGCAGCAGTTAATGGGCGCACAACCTATGCCAAACCAAATCACTTTAGTACGCAATAAAATAGACCTCACTAATAACCTGCCTGCCCTGACGCAAGTTGATGGTGTAGACTGTATATACCTCAGTGCAAAGCAAGGTCTAGGATTAGATTTACTGCGGAGTCAGCTGAAGCAAGCCGTTGGTTACCGAGCCACCTTAGAAGGCGGTTTTAGTGCTCGCAGACGTCATTTAGACGCTCTACAGCGGTGTAAAACACTATTGCAAGAAGGCGCCGCACAACTGGCTTACAGTCAGGCTGGCGAATTATTAGCCGAAGACTTACGCTTGGCTCAAGAATGTTTGAACGAAATTACCGGCAGTTTCACCAGTGATGACTTACTAGGCCGTATTTTTGGATCATTTTGTATCGGGAAATAACCAGCTATGTCCAGCGAACACCACATTTTATGTATCGAAGATGAAGTTGATATCCAAGAGATTATCGCTTACAACCTAGAGAGAGCAGGCTATCTAGTCACCCTAGCCGACGATGGAATTAAAGGTTTAGAACTGGCAAAAACACAAAATCCCGACTTAATATTGCTTGATATCATGTTGCCAAGCCTCAATGGTATGCAGGTGTGTGAGCGACTAAAAGCAGACCCTAAAACTCTATCAATACCCATCATCATGTTGTCAGCACGCAGTGAAGAAGCCGACATTATTGGTGGCCTTAGTATGGGTGCGGATGACTATATGACCAAACCATTTAGTCAGGCCGAGCTATTGGCTAGAATTAAAGTCGCTTTACGCAGAAAACCAAACACCAAAATACTCTCTATGGGATCTTTGTCGCTAGACCTTGATGCCTATCTCTGTAGCCTTAATGGCCAAACGTTAAAACTTACCACTACAGAGTTTAAATTATTACATACCTTAATGGCGCAACCTGGCCGTGCCTTTTCAAGAGAACAGCTCATATTATCTGCCCTAGGGGAGCAATCCGAGGTAGTGGACCGTAATGTAGATGTACACATTCGCGGCGTTCGTAAACAGCTAGGCGAGGCTGCATCTGCCATAGAAACTGTACGTGGCGTGGGTTATCGTTGTGATCCAAACTATACTGAAACCTTAGTAAGCGAAGCACCCTAGTATGCGCCACTCGCCTATATTCTTACGACTTTACGCTGGCTTTGCTATCGTCATATTATTTAGTATATTGATTGTTGGCCTAATGGTTCAGCGCCAAATAGAGCAAGCTAGTTTGCGGGATATCAGTAGTAACCTGTCTAGCCAAGCCTTCATTTTACAGCAGTCCTTCGCTAATATTGGCAACCAAACTCAAGACCAAACTCAGCAAACGGTGGAACAAATTGGCCGTCGTATTGATACTCGAATCACCCTGCTAACAAAAGCTGGGGTGGTGATCGCAGATTCTGAATTTAGACCTGAAGAAATGGACAATCACCGCTACCGACCAGAAATAATTGCCGCCAATAAATCTACAATAGGGCAATCACAACGCTACAGCAGAACCTTACAGAAACCGATGCTTTATGTGGCCGTATCGGCCATGGCCAGTAACTCCAATCTAGGTTATATACGTACTGCGCTATCCACAGAACGTATTGATGAAGAAATCAACTACCTACGCCGAGTGATCATCATCGCCGCAAGTCTTGCAGGGCTCATTGCCCTATTTATAGGCTATTGGTTAGCCATGAGTTTTGCTCGGCCTCTTAGGCAGATGACCTTAATTGCCAAGAACTATGCCCATGGGCGCTATCAATTACGTATTCCAAGCCATAGGCGAGATGAAATAGGCGATTTAGCTCGTTCACTCAACCAAATGGCTGATATTTCGGCACAGCGTTTTGATATCATAAAAACTGAACGCGATCAGCTTTCCACTATCCTTAAAAGTATGAACGAAGGCGTAATCACAGTGACCAGTGAAGGCCTTATTTCCCATGTTAATGCTGCCGCCTGTCGTATGCTACGCACCAGTGGTGAACGTTGTTTAGGCCAAGCATTAAAAGACATCGATGGGTCTAATAACCTTGATCAAGCTTTTGTGCAGTGCCGCAAGCTACAAGCAAGTGTAGAACGCACCATCCAGCTTGATGGTTATACCTTTGCTCGCCACTACCGCTTACATGTTACCTTGTTAAGACAATCCTACCAGGCAGAGGCCATACTGGTATTACAAGATATTACGGATGTTCAGCGCATCGACAAAATGCGCGCCGACTTTGTTGCCAACGCATCCCACGAGCTAAAAACACCCATCACTGCCATTCGTGGATTTGCGGAGACTTTAATAGAAAATGAGACTATAGAGCACGCTATGAAGCAGCGTTTTATACGAAAAATTCATGGCCAGTCTATTCGCTTGTCAGACTTAGTATCAGACTTATTGGCCCTTTCAAGATTAGAAAGTAACGACAAGGCCTTTAATACCCGGGTAGATTTACAACAAGTAGTACAAAGAGTATGTGCTAACTTACAAGCAGTAGCCCAAAGCCATAAAGTGGTTTTAGAGTTAGAAGTAAGAGATAGCCCGATGATGTTGTTGGGTGACGACAATGCTTTGGGGCAAATGGCTACCAATCTGATTGATAACGCCATCAAATACACCGCCGAAATGGGCACCGTCACTGTGACCATTAGTGTTGAAGCTGGTACTGCAGTTTTAATAGTAAAAGACGACGGTTTAGGTATTGATGAGGCCGACCAAGAGCGTATCTTTGAACGTTTCTATCGAGTAGACAAGGCCCGTTCACAATCCCTTGGGGGTACTGGCCTTGGCCTGGCCATCGTTAAACATATAGTACAAAACCATAAGGGGAGTTTGCAGCTAAAAAGTAAGCTAAATCATGGTTCTACCTTCACAGTTAAGATTCCACTGTCCACTTATAGTAATTAATTCTAAATAAACTCTCAATCTTTATATTGCCTTAACAAAGGATGCCTATAATGCGTAGCAATTATAGGCATCCTTATCATTTGTAGAGGCAGTTCACATGGCAAATCCCATTCTTAGTTTGTTTGGCCATTCCCCTATTAAACCGTTACAAAACCACATGCACACCGTAGTGCAATGCGTGGAACTATTAACCCCCTTCTTTCAAGCTGTAATTAAAGAAGACTGGGAAGCTGTAGAAGCCCATTATAACTCCATTGCTGAGTTTGAAGGCCAAGCCGATGATCAAAAACAAGATATCCGCCTTCACTTACCAAAAAGCTTATTCATGCCTATTAATCGCTCGGACCTTATCCAGCTATTAAGCAAACAAGATAAGATTTGCAACACTGCAAAAGACATTGCAGGGATCATGTTAGGTCGTAAACAAATAATCCCTAAGAAGATTGCCACAGACATGACCGCATACGTAAGGTCTGCAGTAGCAGTGGCCTTGGAAGCAAAGGTGGTCATTGATGAACTTGACGAACTGATAGGTTCAGGCTTTGGTGGCCGTGAGATTGATCGTATCAACCGCTGCATTACCAAACTAGAAAAAGCAGAAGACAAGAACGACAAGCGTCAAATTACCCTGCGTGCAAAATTACATGAAATCGAAACAGATTTACCACCCTTAGATGCCATGTTCATGTATAAAACCATCGAATCCATTGGAAATCTAGCTGACCGAGCACAAAGTGCCGGCGAACAAATCCAAGTTATCATTGCTCGCTAAGTACTTAATATAAGTTCCAATATAAATACCGACAACATAGTCGACATAACTTCGAGAGAATATTATGGACGTTTTAAACGAATACGGTCAGATTTTACTTATCCTTGCCATCATTTTTGGTCTTTTTATGGCTTGGGGTGTAGGTGCAAATGACGTGGCTAACGCCATGGGCACTTCAGTTGGATCTGGCGCTATTACATTAAAGCAAGCCATCGTTATAGCGATGATTTTTGAATTCGCTGGGGCCTACTTAGCAGGCGGTGAAGTGACCGCTACCATTCGAAAAGGCATTATTGACCCTCTTGCTTTACAAGGTACGCCAGAATACTTAGTGTACGGAATGCTCTCAGCGCTTCTCGCTGCAGGTACTTGGTTGCTAATTGCCACCATCCTAGGTTGGCCAGTATCAACAACCCACTCAATTGTAGGCGCCATCGTTGGCTTTGCAGCCGTTGCCATCTCTGTAGACGCGGTGAATTGGAGTAAAGTAGGTACCATCGCCGCCAGCTGGATTGTTTCCCCTGTATTAGCAGGCATTATATCCTACATGTTATTTAGGAGCGTTCAGCGGTTGATCTTAGACACTGAAAAACCATTTGAAAATGCCAAACGCTACGTCCCTATATACATGTTTATGGTGGGCTTTATGATCACTATGGTGACGATAATTAAAGGCCTCAAACAT
>JBLHQO010000070.1:0-5416 GCA_047625285.1 Oceanospirillaceae bacterium | reverse complement strand
GCCGTGGCGCAACGCCTTGGCATGACCCTGGAAGGGTTTGTGACCAACGCCGAAAACCTTAACAGGCGTATTGTGGACCATGCGCTGCATAGCTTGTTTAAGGAGCCCCAATGACGTACCAATTAGCACAATTAAACATCGCCCGTTTTAAGTTGCCTCAAGATCACCCCGCCAACGCAGACTTTGTAAATAACCTTGATCGGATCAATGCCATTGCCGAGCAGCAACCAGGCTTTATTTGGCGCTTTACAGGAGCAGGTAATAACGCTATGGATGTGCAGGCTTTTGATGATCCACATGTGGCAGCTAATATGTCAGTTTGGGCCGACCTCAAGGTATTAAAAGGTTTTGTGTACAACGATGAAGCCCATAAAAACATCATGCGCCGGCGCAAAGAGTGGTTTGATAAAATGGAGTTTTATATGGTGCTTTGGTGGGTTAAAGCAGGGCATATACCTAGCTTAGAAGAAGCAAAGCAACGTTTGGTGTTGTTGCAAGAAGAAGGCCCATCATCACGAGCATTTAGTTTTAGAAACGAATTCAAGATGCCGCTATGAAACCAGTTTACGCCAAACCACCAGAAAGACTCCGTGATCTTAATGGTTTTGGGCCGCGCAGTGAAGAAATTTTAGCCGAGGTAAATATCAATTCGGTTGAAGAGTTTATGGCCATTGATCCATACGAGTTATACGCAAAGATAAAGCCTATGAAAGGTATGGGTATGAATTCTATCTATGCAATCATTGGGGCTAGGGAAAACCTGCCTTGGTTAGAAGTTGCCAATACGCGTAAAACTGAAATTCTCATGCGGCTTGATGATATGGGGCTGGCGCCAAAATAAATAATGCTAACGAGCCTAGCTAGACATGCCACCGCCTGCTTTAGGTTTACCAAAACCAAACCTCACCCAATGCATCACCAACATAGACAACAGTGAGCAAACAGCCATGCCTAGGGCCACTGGGAAAATATTGGTATCTACCGACATGCCGATCAAGCCTCCAATAGGAATGGAAATGAACATTGACCCAGCACCCACTACAGAAGCGCCCATCCCGGCTATCTGACCCAAAGGTTCCATGGCCAACGCGTTGAGATTGCCAAACTGAAAACCAATGCCAGAAAAAATCACAAACAAAAAAGCCATTGTGTGCATTAGTGGTGGCACGCCAGCGTAAAGCTGGGCATACAGGTACAGTGCCAAAGAACCGGTGAAAACCAATAGATTGGTTAACTGCACTAGTCTAAACATGCCCCAACGCATAACCAGTTTAGCATTGAGATAGGAGGAAATTAAGTTAGGAAATACCAAGGCGCCAAAATATAGAGGGAAGGCATCGCCCACGTCGTAAATTTTTTGGAATAACCACTGGCTGGAGCTTAAATATCCCAAAAAACCACCAAATATCAAACCACTCACTAAAGTATATCCCGCCGCAACTCGGTTGCTTAGCACTAAGACAAATGCTTGCCACAGCACTTTAGGGTGAATGGACCGGCGTTTTTCGTGGGTTAGTGTTTCGTCAAGCCGTATCCAAGTCCAGATGCACAACAACACCGCCAAGATGATGTACATGGCAAAAATGTATTGCCAGGGCCCAAACCAAAGCAACACTTGCCCTAACATAGGTGCACAAATGGGCACCATCATGAATACTGAGCCAGACAACGACATGATACGCGCCATGGCTCGGCCGCTAAAACAATCTCTCGCTAAGGCCGACACCATAATACGTGGCCCAGATGCGCCGATACCCTGTAAAAAACGCCCTATAAGCACCATCTCTAAAGACTGTGCAGACATCGCCAATATACAGCCCAGTATAAAGAAGGCAAAACCCACGTAAATTCCTGGTAATCGCCCTACACGGTCTGAGACAGGGCCGTATATGAGCTGACCTATGGCAAAGCCGGCAAACAGGCTGGTGATGACCAATTGGATTTCACTTCCACTGACGCCAAACTCCTGCGCCATAAAACCCAATGCGGGCAACACTGCGTCGATGGACAAAGCCACCACAGACATCAATGATGCCATAAGGAAAATGAATTCAACCATACCAATACGTATAGTTGTTGTGGAGGGCTGGTTAGACATAACGCTGCTTACGAAACAATAGGGCCACATATAATAACGAAAAAGCCCCTTCATGGGTTTTTTACTTCATGAAGAGGCTGTTTTATCTGTTCTGAAGACTCTTTAATTAGCCTACTTTTTTATTATGGTCTTTCTTACGGTAGATGTGAGCTTTGTCTTCATCATATAAATATGAGTCATCAAAGTTGTCTGCATCTAGCACATGGCCTACTAAGATCAAGGCTGTACGGGTGAATTTCTTCGCGCGTACTTTAGCAACGATATCGCTTAAGGTGCCAGTCACTTTATCTTGGTCTGGCCAGCTAGTGCGGTAACAAACTGCTATTGGGCAGTCTGGGCCGTAGAAAGGTAATAGGTCTGCTACTACTTTATGGATACGAAGTATTCCAAGGTGAATGGCTAGGGTAGCGCCACTAGCGGCTAGGGCTGGCAAGCGTTCTCGCTCTGGGAAGGGGGTTTTACCTTCGTAGCGGGTTAGAATGACAGTTTGCGAAATACCAGACAAAGTGAGCTCTTTGCCCAACCATGCAGCCGAAGCAGAAACAGCGGTGACCCCTGGGATAATTTGGTAATCAATATCTAGCGCTTCAAGGCGGCGGATTTGTTCACCAATAGCGCCATAAATAGACGGATCTCCAGAATGCAGGCGAGCAACGTCCTGGCCTTTGGCGTGAGCGTCAGCCATGAGTTCTATTTGGGCATCAAGAGCTAGTGGTGCAGTATCTACCACATGTGCACCACGAGAGCGGGCGATGTTCATGTTTTCTTCTGGAATCAATGATCCCGCAAAAAGTACTAAGGGTGCCGCATCCAGTAAGCGCTGACCTTTGATGGTCATTAGTTCTGGGTCGCCTGGGCCGGAGCCGATAAAATATACTGTCATGTGAGTGTCCTATTTTCTGCTAAATATGTTGTGTATAGCTTTTTTTATAGCTGCTTGTTATAGCTGCTTGTTATAGCTTTTTTTTATAACCGCGTGGCGTGTAAACCCACTCTTTTGAGCCGTTGATAATATGGCGTGATTCACTGTTACCAACTGACACAAGGGTAAACATATCTACGTCTTTGGCATCCAATTCATCCAAACGAATGATGCTCACCTTTTCGTCTGGGCGCGTTAACTGGCGGCCAAGTAATACCGGTGTAGACGCAGGGCGGTGCTGTAATAAAACGTCACGCGCTGTGTTTAGCTGCCAATCGCGTTTCTTAGACACGGGATTGTAGAAAGACACCACAAAATCGCCTTCGCCTGCTTTTTGGATGCGCTTAAGAATGGTTTCCCATGGAGTAAGCAAGTCAGACAAAGAAATAGTGCAAAAATCGTGACCTAGCATGGCGCCTACACGGCTTGCGCCGGCTTGCATGGCAGAGATGCCTGGAATAACTTCAAGCTCTACATTTAACCATTCTGGGTGATTTTCTTTACCTTCTAGCTGCATGTCCAGCAATTCAAATACCAAGGTGGCCATGGCGTAAATGCCAATGTCACCGCTGGAAATAAGAGAAGTGGTTTTGCCGCTAGCAGCCAAATTTAGCGCTAAACGGGCGCGGCCGATTTCTTCGCCTAGAGGAAGGTCGTGGTGTTGCTTGCCGTCGCATACGTCACCCAAAATATCTAGGTAAAGGCCGTATGCTACTAGGTCTGTACTGGCAGCAATAGCAGAATGGGCGCGTGGTGCCACTAGCTGTGAATCACCGGGGCCGGTACTGACGATAAATAATTTGCTCATGTTGATCTCGTACTTTTTAAATAGTATTTAGGGTTAATCATGTTCGCCAATTGAACCGGAGCCTGGCGGGTAAGCCCGGGCTATAGCACAAGTGGCTTTAGGGGTTTTTAGTTTGGCTTGTATTAGCTCGGCCTCATTGCCGGTGGCTGTTTGAGCCGCCCAAAGGGCAGCAGATTCTGCTACGCCATACACACCTACTGTGTCGTACACATATTGTGACGGATTAATGAGTTGGTCGTTAACGACCGCCAGCGTTTGCGCAGAATAGGTTTGAAAACTCTTGCCAAGGCTTTGTGCTAAGGCAATAAGACCTTCTTCATCGGCTTTAATGTCTATGCTATTAATGCTGACAATATCGTCAATGGTGAGGCCTTGTTGGGATAAACATTGGTGCAAAAATTCTAACAAGTGCTCTTGGCTACAGCCACGTTCGCAGCCCATGCCTACGGTATACACAGGTTGTAGGTAGGGTTGTGCAGTGGTCATGGCAAGTTGGGCTTTTAATAAATCGCTAATTTGGCGGCCCCATTCGTTAGCGCCACCTTCATGGCCAGACAATAGAGGAATGACAAACTGACCTTGTTCATCCAATACCAATACGGCTGGATCGCGGTACTTGTCCATTAATACCGGTGCCAAGGTACGCACTGCAATACCTGTGGCACAGATTAGAATAAGCCGCTCGCCATGGCCAAACGCTGTCTGAACTGTCTCGGCAAAGGGCTGGGGTTTTAGCTCAAAGGAGACGTCTGTGTCTAAGTCTTGAGCTAATAAAAGCGCCTTTAAACGAACACCTAGGCGCGCTCCGGCATCTGTTAGGGCAAAAATTCGGATCACGAATTACGCTCTTGTCTAAGCACTACAAACAATGAAAAGTAGGGGCCTGTTTTATTAGCTAATTGTGACACGTTGGTTAAAATTTCTTGGTTTTCACGGCCTATGTAAGCCAAATAATTGGCATCTTGGGAGCGGCCTGTTTTATCAAGCATGGCCAAGATACGCGGGCGAGCTCGGCCAGCCTTCATAATAACCACACTATCGTGGGTATTAAGAGCTTGCTCTAGTTGTACGTCAGTGTGGCGGCCGCTCATTACAACAAAGGATTCTTGTAATAAGGTAAGGGGCTGTTGTAGAGCCGACGCGGCAGCGTTTACAGAAGAAATTCCTGGCACTACAAAGCATTTATGGTTATCACTCAAACGTTCTAGTAGGTAACTAAAAGAACCAAAGAATAGTGGGTCGCCTTCACACAAAAATACCACAGACTTGCCTTGGTTTATTTGTTCGGAAATTTGTTTAGCGCCCATATCGTAGGCAGCATTAGCCGCTGTCCGATCTGTACTCATGGGCATAGGCATGGCTATTTCTATGGGCTGCTCGCTTCGGCTTTCAATGCTGTGTTGGGCAATATCACGGGCTTGTGAACTGCCTGATTCATTAGCCAAATAACAAATCACATCGGCAGACAAAATAAGGTGGTGAGCTTTTAAGGTGATTAATAACGGATCACCAGGGCCCACACCTACGCCATAAAATACGCCAGCTTGGGCTTGAAAGTCATTCATTACTTCGATTCCTTTAGGGCTTT
>JBLHQO010000069.1:0-5713 GCA_047625285.1 Oceanospirillaceae bacterium | reverse complement strand
GCTATTTAACGTCCGTTTATAGGAAGTTTAATACCAATACCATTACAGCAGTAAGTCCCAAAGAACTATGGATTACGCCTTTAACAGTAGTCAATGGGCCTTGCTTACCAAACATAGCGTTAGCTTGTAGAGCAACAATGATGGCCAGCATAACGATCATTGACGTTGAGCTCCAATCTACAACTGCCCAGCCGCCCATGCCGCCGTGACCAGAAGCTAGCATAGCAAAGGTCATTGGTGCAGAGTACAAAACGTTGTGGCGTGAAGCCAACAATGCCTTAGCGCCAGCTGCAGGGCCATCGCCTTCAACCATGCCTAGAGCGATTTGCTGATTAGGCCAGATGATCAACCATACGTTTAAGAACATAAAGGTGCCAAACAACGCGCCAATCCAGATGTAGTTGCTTACTGCAGAAGGGACAGTGAACAGCATGATAGCGCCGGTTAGGAAAGTACCCATTGCGCCCCAACGGAACCACCACAACGCACTTGGCGCAAGCTTGGCCTTAGCGTCTGCTAAGCCTTCAGTGCTGGCTTGCTTAAAGTAGCCGCCTTGTACAAAGTTGAAGTAGTACAGCATACCAATCCAGGTAATGCCGAATAAAACGTGTGACCATCGGAATAAAAATCCTAATAAATCCATAGCATGCCTCTCATTTAAGTTATTTTGTTTTAATAATATGGTTCTAAAAAAGCTTTTGAAGCGCTATTAGAACCAAGGGTAATGGCCGCCATTGTACAGTTAATATAACGGCCAGTTCTAGCTATTTCGCGACAAAAAACTACAGTTCGTCTAGGTAACGCTCGGCATCGAGGGCAGCCATACAGCCAGTACCTGCAGAGGTAATCGCTTGGCGATAAATATGGTCCATCACGTCACCGGCAGCAAACACACCTTCAATGCTGGTTTGTGTGGCATTACCTTGGGTGCCGCTTTGTACTTTAATGTAGCCACCAGCCATGTCTAACTGGCCTTCAAACAGGCTGGTATTGGGCGTGTGGCCGATGGCGATAAATACACCATCCACGTCTAGGTCTTTAGTGCTGCCGTCATTGTTCTTGATGCGCATGCCGGTAACACCCATGTCGTCACCTAGCACTTCATCAAGGTTATTATACCATTCAACATTCACGTTGCCGTCTTCTACTTTAGCCATGAGGCGATCAGAGAGGATTTTTTCACTACGGAACTTGTCACGGCGATGCACAACAGTCACTTCCTTAGCAATGTTGCTAAGGTAAAGTGCTTCTTCAACGGCGGTATTACCACCACCGATGACAGCTACTTTTTTGTTACGATAAAAGAAGCCATCACAGGTAGCGCAAGCAGATACACCTCTGCCTTGGAACGCAGTTTCGCTGTCTAAGCCTAGGTAACGGGCGCTGGCACCAGTACAAATGATCAATGCATCACAGGTATATTGTGTGCCTTGGCCAGATAACTGGAATGGTCGCTGGCTTAAATCGACGGCATCAATTTGGTCAAAAATTATTTCAGTTTCAAAGCGTTCTGCGTGAGCTTTCATACGTTCCATTAACGCAGGGCCTTGTAAGCCTTCTACATCTCCAGGCCAGTTGTCTACATCTGTGGTAGTGGTTAACTGACCGCCCATCTCCATACCCGTAATTAACACTGGGTTAAGGTTGGCGCGTGCTGCGTATACAGCAGCGGTGTAGCCTGCAGGGCCAGAACCTAAAATTAGTAATTTACAGTGCTTTACTTCGCTCATGGGGAGTCCTATATAATGATATTAGATCTTTACACAATGCGACGACAAAAAGAAAAATGTCATTTATCTTGGCGTTCGTATTGTGTAAATGTCTCAAAATGGTACAGCAAAAAATATGCGCCTGACCTTAGCATAATTCAACCCATAGAGCAGGCAATTTATGTGAAAGGTCTTTAGAAATTAATAGGAATGCAAAATGGGTAACAAAAACGACAAAGGTGAAAAAAACGTTGATAATAACATTAGGCTCGATAAGTGGTTATGGGCAGCGCGATTTTATCGAACTCGAGCCCTTGCCAAACAAGCGATCGAGGGTGGTAAGGTGCATTATCAGGGCACCAAAGCTAAGTGTAGCCGTGTGGTTGAGCTACAAGCACAGTTGAAAATTCGCTTTGGTGCCGATGAAAAAACGATTGTGGTGCTAGGGCTTTCAGGCAGCAGAAGAGGTGCGCCAGAAGCATCTCTTATGTACAGTGAAACGGCCGTCAGCGAAAAAACCCGTTCAGACCTGGCAGCAAGCCGAAAAGCAATGGGCCAAACATCCATATCAGACGGCAAGCCCACTAAAAAACAGCGTAGAGATCAGCAGCGGTTTGAACAGCAGCAGTTGTAGTTTACAATTAGCCGTGTATCTATCCTTCAAGACATTTTAATTCCATGACCAATGACACAATGCAAGGCTTCATGTTCGCTGATATGGACATACGTGGTGTTCATCTACGCCTAGACCAAGGCGTAAAAACCTTGTTAGATCAGCATCAATACCCAGCCCCTGTGGCGAGCTTATTAACTGAAATGCTCATTGTTGCGTGTTTGTTAAGCGCCAACCTTAAGTTGCGCGGGCGTTTAAGTGTACAGATCCGTGGTGCTGGCCCACTTAAATGGGTGATGGCAGAGTGCCGCCAGTTAAGTGATGACCCCGAGCAGCCATTTAAAGTAAAAGGCATGGCCCAGTTTGACGATGCTATTGCTCCCCAAGCAAGCCTTTCCGAGATGGTGTCTGATGGGCGGTTAATTATTACCATAGAACCCGATAAAGGCCAGCGATATCAGGGTATTGTGTTGGTTGATCAAACCACACTTGCTGAGTGTGTTGAGAGCTACTTTTACCAATCAGAACAATTACCTACCCATATTCAGCTAGTGAGTACAGATGAGAGCGCCGCTGGATTTATGTTACAACGATTGCCTCAAACCATATCTGATGAAAGTCAGGCTGACTTAGATTGGGAGCTTGTGCATGCCTTGGCAGCTACGCTCACCGCAGGCGAGCTGGCTCAATTGCCAGCAAACCAAGTTCTGCATCGGTTATTCCATGAGCAGCAAGTGACGGTGTTCACCCCTAGGCCGGTTGTACAGCTGTGTGATTGTAGTCGCAAGCGTTGTGGCGCAGCTATAGTAGGGTTGGGTAAAGCAGCGGTGGACGAGATTTTGGAAGAGCAAAAAGCCATCGTTATCGATTGCCACTTTTGTAACAAACACTACTCTTTTGACAGGGTAGACTGCCATGTTCTGCTAGAGCAGGACGTGATGGTGGCTGAGGTAAATACTGCTGTGCATTAACGGCAGATTATTTGTTACCCTGTAGCCACGCGAAGGGCCGCCTTAGCTGCAGTATTATTAGTTGAACTGATGCCCCGTATTTTGGCTTTTGTTGCGCTTGTCTGGCATAATGCAGCCTCATTTTTCACGTCGATATGGCGTACGCCCTTTTAGGTAGTTTGAACATTTTCAAAAAACCTAAGAAATTCAAAAGGTATTGATACATGAACGCAACTGTAGCTGCTGATACTGGCACCACCTACACGCAACTTTCTCCTGCTAGCTTGATCCAAAAAGCCGTCGCTAACGGCGAAGGTACTTTGGCCAACACGGGTGCACTAAACGTGATCACTGGAGTTCGTACAGGTCGCTCCCCTCTAGACCGTTTTGTAGTTCAAGAGCCTAGTACTTCTGACGACATAGAATGGGGTGCCGTAAACCGCCCGGTAACACCAGAAATATTTAATGCTTTGTGGGATCGTGTAGAAGCCTCTTTAGTTGGCCAAGACAAATATGTTGCCAGCGTACACGTAGGTGCAGACCGCGATCATTACATCCCTATTCAAATGACCACTCAAACGGCATGGCAGAACTTGTTTGGCCAAAACCTATTCATCGTGCCAAAAGAATACAATGCTGCTGGTAAAGATGAATGGCAAATTCTTAACGTAGCCAACTTTGAGTGCCAGCCAGAACGCGACAGCACTAATAGCGATGGCTGTGTAATGATTAACTTTGCTCAACGCAAGGTATTGTTAGCAGGCATGCGTTACGCAGGCGAAATGAAAAAGGCCATGTTCTCTGTGCAAAACTTCCTTTTGCCAGCTCAAGACGTATTGCCAATGCATTGCTCTGCCAATGTAGGCGAAGACGGCAAAACTACATTATTCTTTGGTTTGTCTGGCACTGGTAAAACCACCCTATCTGCAGACCCAGAGCGTTACTTAATTGGTGACGACGAGCACGGTTGGGGCAAAGGCGTAGTATTTAACATTGAAGGCGGCTGTTACGCCAAAACCATCAACCTTAGCAAAAAGAATGAGCCTATCATTTGGGATGCCATTCGTTTTGGCGCTATCGTTGAAAACGTTTGGTTAGACGAAGACAGTAAAGAAGCAGACTATGACAACACCGACATCACTGAAAACGGCCGTTGTGCATACCCACTAGAGCACATTGAAAAGCGCACTAAAAAGAACCTAGCTGGAGAACCAGAAGCTATTATCTTCTTAACCTGTGACTTAACTGGCGTTTTACCACCAGTGTCTATCTTGTCTAAAGAAGCGGCTGCTTACCATTTCCTAAGTGGTTACACCGCTTTGGTTGGTTCTACTGAAATGGGTTCTAGCGCAGCTATTCGCTCTACCTTCTCTACTTGTTTTGGTGCACCTTTCTTCCCACGCCCAGCTGGCGTTTACGCTGAGTTGTTGATGAAGCGCATAGAAGAATTTGGTAGCAAAGTTTACCTAGTGAATACTGGTTGGACCGGTGGTTCATACGGTACTGGCAAGCGCTTTAGCATTCCTACTACCCGTGCCATTATTGCAGCTATCCAAAGTGGCAACATTGCAGAAGCGGCAACCCAGCATTTAGACGGGCTAAACGTAGACGTGCCTACTACCCTTGAAGGCGTAGACAGCTATTTGCTAAACCCTCGTAATACTTGGCAAGACCAAGATGCATACGATGCAGAAGCAGCCATTTTAATTGGTAAGTTTAAGGAAAACTTCAAACGCTTTAGCGTTTCAGACGACATCCTTAACGCAGGCCCACAGCAGAGCTAACCTAGTTTAGGTAAGACTCACTGCTAATAAAAAAGGCTCCTTTTGGGGCCTTTTTGATGCGCGGTATAAAAAGGTGACATGGTTGTCATCGAGCAGCTTTTAAAAAGTCATTTGTTTGGATCGATTACCCGAGCACTTTAAAAACCGGTCATTCACCACTGCTGTATTTAAAGATGGTTTGTTGGCGATAACGCCTAACCCGCATAGCTTGTTTTTAAAATTAAGGCGCGCCTGCCTCTCTTTTTTTCCCAACCTATTTTGCAATATAGAAATAAAAACTTATATTTTTCAAGGTGTTATGAGTGAAACATAGGCGCAGAAATAATTAGAAGTGCCGCTCTCCAATAGTTGTTAGGGGCCATGTGACCTACAAATGGACTGTTTAGCGAATCAAACTGGCGCTGAAGGCGAGGCCTTTCTAATTACAACAATAGATGAATGGCTTCCAAGGCCAAAAGGTCAACAGCTAAAACATCTACTAACGTCACTAGAAAACATTGGCATTACAATTAAGCGCTTAAGTTTTGATGCTATTTCTCTGCCCTTACAGAAACCGAAATCTCTGCATCTGAATCACTAGGTAGCAGACATAAAGTTGTTTTCTTTAATAAGAAAAACGGCAACACTTTAGTTACATCCGTTCCCGAGACTATTAGT
>JBLHQO010000068.1:0-5784 GCA_047625285.1 Oceanospirillaceae bacterium | reverse complement strand
CAAGCCATGGCAAGATTAGCAGGACTAGTGCTCCCTGGTTATCCTCATATACGAAAGACACTACATTGGGTGAGCACTATTGATGAAATGAGCAGCCACCAGTTAAATTACCCTAAGCAGGTTCTAGTAAAACATAGATCACCCAGTTTTGTGGACTCATTTCTCCCTGTGATCGATCGTAGCGAATAGCATTAATAATGGTGATTTTATTAGGTTTAATTGAGACCCCAAAGATAACCAAGGCAGCTTAAGACAGAAGCAAAGTGCTACTTTTGCATATCTCAGCATACGGGATTCACAACCCTCACACAGGAAGCGCTTAGGCGTCCCAAGCAAGGCAACACACTTAACCCTAAGACCCCTCACAGGCCCTTCTATGGCTTCTCAATTGCAGAAGCTGAAGCCTTGGCTAAAAGGTGTATAGATAGTGATGATAAGTATAGCGATTAATTGGAAGAGGAAGTAAAGCGCCTGCCCTCTTTGTACCCTAGGTCTGAAGCGTTAAAAGAACTAGGAAATAAGCCCAATCAAGCAACATCTCGACTAGCATGAATGCTTGCTTACGAGTTAGTTAAACTAACTACTGTCCAAGGAAATCCGATAACGAACCCTAGAAGCCTGTAGCTTTTAGGGTATATCGTAGGGTATCAATGATTAATAAAATACAATAATTGTATTAAAAGCAACCACTTACATAAAAGAAATGGCGCGCCCGAGAGGATTCGAACCTCTGACCGCTCGGTTCGTAGCCGAGTACTCTATCCAGCTGAGCTACGGGCGCTCAAAAAATGGCGGAGAGGGAGGGATTCGAACCCTCGGTACCAGTATATAGGTACGGTTCCTTAGCAGGGAACTGGTTTCAGCCACTCACCCACCTCTCCGCAGAGAGCGCGTATATTACCCTAACCTTTTGGGAAATAAAAGCCTTAATTTTCAATTATGTTGAATGATTTTCTTACCAGTGTTATTTCTTACCAAAGGGGAAACCACCACCTAATCCTGGTAGCCCATTTGGCATCCCTGGAGGCATTCCCGGCGGCATTCCCCCAGCACCTGCGCCACCACCCATACCTGCAGGCATTTGTCCTTGTAGGCCACGCATCATTTTTTGCATGCCACCTTTACCCGACATTTTCTTCATCATTTTAGCCATTTGCTTATGCTGCTTAATTAAGCGGTTGATGTCTTGAATCTGGGTACCAGAACCAGTGGCGATACGACGTTTGCGAGAACCATTAAGGGTGTCTGGTACTGCACGTTCTTTTGGGGTCATGGAATTGATAATGGATTCCATTTGGTCAAAGTTCTTTTCTGCTCCTGCACTTGAGGCAGCCTGGGCCATACCACCCATGCCAGGCATTTTGTCTAGCAACCCTGCCATGCCACCCATGTTTTTCATTTGTTGAAGTTGGTCGCGGAAATCTTCTAAATCGAAGCCTTTGCCTTTTTTGATCTTTTTGGCAAGTTTTTCTGCCTTAACCTTATCTACTTTTTGCTCTACTTCTTCGATGAGAGAGAGCACGTCGCCCATACCCAAAATTCGCGAAGCAATACGATCTGGATGGAACGGTTCTAAAGCTTCAACCTTTTCACCCACACCTAAGAACTTAATAGGTTTACCGGTAATGTGGCGTACAGAAAGTGCCGCACCACCACGAGCATCACCGTCGGTTTTACTCAGTACAACACCCGTTAGGGGCAATGCTTCGTTAAACGCTTTGGCTGTATTAGCCGCGTCTTGGCCGGTCATGGCGTCTACTACAAACAGTGTTTCTACAGGCTCTACGGTGGCATGTAAGGCTTTTACCTCAGCCATCATATCTGCATCTACGTGCAAACGACCGGCTGTATCAACAATCACCACATCGTAATGCTGTTCACGTGCATGCTTAACCGCTTTTTGCGCAATGGCTACGGGTTTTTCCATAACAGTGCTTGGGAAAAAGTGAGCACCCACTTCTTCGGAAAGCATTTGTAGCTGTTTGATGGCTGCTGGACGGTAAACGTCCACACTCACCAGCATGACCGATTTTTTCTTCTTTTCGATAAGGAATTTAGCGAGCTTGGCAGCAGACGTGGTTTTACCGGCACCTTGAAGGCCCGCCATAAGGATCACAGCTGGAGGCTGAACCGACAAGTTAAGGTCTTCATTGGCCGTACCCATGATTGATTCCAGCTCTTGCTGGACGATTTTCACAAATACTTGGCCTGGGCTTAAACTGCGGCTAACTTCTATACCTACGGCACGAACCTTAACCTGCTCTATAAAGGCTTTAACCACCGGCAAGGCGACGTCGGCTTCCAATAGCGCCATACGTACTTCACGCAGCGTGCCTTGTATATTATCTTCTGTTAGGCGCGCTTGGCCACGGATGTGTTGTAGCGTTTTGCCTAAGCGGTCGGTTAAATTATCAAACATATAAGTCTCTGCGGTACACCTGTTTATTAACCCTAGTATACCCTCGCTGACCTTCTTTGGCGCTTAGTTTTAGTCTTTTTTAACGCCAAGCCTAGGCACGGCAGCTTTGCTTGATTATGATAGAGGGACTAATCGGATAAAAACAATCACCATGATTTCTTTAATAGTTGGTCTGGGCGCAATATTCTTCTACTTACTTAGCGCTTGGGTTCAAAAAGACGCGCCATCTAATCCAGCCTCCAAAAGAGGTTATTCCTTTAGCCTAGCCGCATGGGTGCTGCACGGGTTTCATTTATACCTTCATTTATTTACCAAAGCAGGCCTGTTGTTAGATTTAGGCGCCACCTTATCCTTGACCGCATGGGCGGTAATCGGCGTCATTCTCTTCAGCAGCTTACGCAAACCGGTTTCTAGTTTGCTTATCTTTGCCGCGCCAGTTGCCGCCTTATCCGTTGCGGTAGATACCGTTAGTATGCCTACGCTTGAAGGTCGTCACTTTACTCCTGGTATCTTGTTACACATTGTCACCTCTATTTTAAGTTATGCCTTATTTGCCGTTGCGGCCTGTCAGGCTGTGTTGCTCATTTACCAAAACCGCCACTTAAAACAACACCAATCATCACGTTTGGTTGCTAGCCTGCCACCTTTGCAAACCATGGAAAGCCTGCTATTTGAAGTATTAGCCGCTGGCCAAGTGTTGTTAAGCATCGCTTTACTGACAGGGTTGTTGTTTTTAGACGATCTATGGGCCCAGCATGTGGTTCATAAAACCATTTTGAGCCTTGTGGCATGGGTCATTTTTTCTATTCTTCTTTTTGGTCATTATCGTTTGGGCTGGCGGGGGCGCACTGCTATACGTTGGACTTTATGGGGCTTTGCCAATTTGGTGCTTGCCTTTTTCGGCACTAAATTGGTTTTGGAATTCCTGCTATAACGTCTCAACACTTGACACGAAGAGCCTCAGGCATAAGAATTGAGGACCATAACTAATACGAGGTTACATCCGCCTTGAGCGAAATTCCTTTAAGCTATTTATTTACTAGCTTAGCATTCCTTATTTTATTGTCGGCATTTTTTTCCAGTTCTGAAACTGGCATGATGTCTCTCAACCGCTATCGTTTACGCCACTTGGTGAAACAGAAACATCGTGGTGCTATGCGTGCAAGTAAGCTTTTGGATCGACCAGACCGGCTTATTGGCGTTATTCTTATCGGCAACAATTTTGTAAACATCCTGGCATCAGCTATTGCCACAATGATCGCCTTGCGCCTTATGGGCGATGCTGGTGTTGCCGTAGCCACAGCTATACTTACGCTGGTGATCCTGATTTTTGCAGAGGTGACACCAAAAACCGTGGCAGCTCTTAAGCCCGAACAAGTAGCCTTTCCCGCGTCTTTGATCCTTTCGCCGTTGCTTAAATTACTGTATCCCTTTGTGTGGATAGTAAACACCATTTGTAATGGCCTACTACGCATGCTCGGTTTTAATGCTGCCGCCAAAGTGAATGATCACCTTAGCTCTGAAGAGTTACGTACTATCGTACATGAAGCGGGCGCACTGATTCCGCGCCGCAACCAATCCATGTTATTGAGCATTCTGGATTTGGATACCGTTACTGTGGAAGACATTATGATTCCTCGTAACGAAATAGTTGGTATTGACATTGATGACGACATTAACGTCATCTTAAATACCATCAGCCAAAGCCCTCATACACGTATACCCTTGTACCAAGAAGAGCTGAATAATGTAGTAGGCATTGTACACGTAAGGCAAATATTACCTCTTATGTATGCGAAAGAGCCTACTAAAGAAGAGTTTTTAGCGTTGGCTCGCGAACCTTATTTTGTGCCCGAAAGTACGCCTTTAAATACTCAATTACTGAACTTCCAAAAGCGCAAACAATGGATGGCTTTGGTGGTGGATGAGTATGGGGATATCCAAGGCCTAACCACCCTAGAAGATATTTTGGAAGAAATTGTGGGAGACATGGCCGAAGAACAAGACCATGAGAACGAAGACATTCATCCACAAGAAGACGGCTCATTTTTTATTGATGGCACCACTACTGTACGTGACATCAATAAAGCGCTTAATTGGGCATTACCGATAGATGGGCCCAAAACTCTTAACGGTTTAATCACCGAAAGGCTAGAGGAAATCCCTCAGTTTAACGTGTGTTTAAAAATGGATGAATACCACTTAGAAACAGTACAAATTAGGGGCAACTTCATTAAAACTGTGCGTTTACGCCGTGTTTTGACGTCTGCAGAAGAGGTGCATTAAACCTTCACAATGGTTACAAATGGGCTGGCCAGTTCACGCTCTCGAACCTTGACTAGCACCTGTTTACGACCTTCGTTATCAAGCCTCATCCACGCGGTAATCTCTTGCCCAGACCGATAACAGCCCTGACAAATGTCATGATCATCTAGATAACATATGTTAACACAGGGTGAAGCAATGGTTTTGTCTGACACAATCAAGAGTCCTTTGGATGGGGCTTAGGTTAGGTGTTAGGCTGGCTATAAAGATCAATGCGCGCATCGTAAACCAAATTTACAAATTCGGCCAGAATAAAGGCGGTCATACCCCATATTCGATACTCATCATAATAAAAACTAGGTACTTGTTTTACACCCGTTACTATAGGGAAGGCATCCATCACAGGTTTAGTATCAATAAAAAAGCGTAGCGGCACGGTGAATATTCGGTCCAATTCATCTAAATTAGGTATTAGCTGGTCAATTACTGCAACAGGCACAACGCCTACAATAGGCGTCACTAGGAAGCCGTGCCTAGAGAGCACTTGCCCCATCTGCCCAACCACAATCACGCTTTGCGGTTTTAGCGCCACTTCTTCATAGGCTTCTCGTAACGCAGTTGCCACTAGGTCTACATCATCATGCTCGACTTTACCACCCGGAAAAGCAATTTGGCCTTTATGAGTGGGCATATGCTGCGAGCGCCGAGTTAATATCACTTGCGGGTCATGCTTATCGTCAGTGATTGCCAACAACACAGCAGCAGGTGTTTGTGACTTCTCTGTAAGTGCTCTAGGCTGATGTTGAGCTAGTTTTTGGGCAATAAACTGGTGCATTCGATTTGATCTACAATTCTTTGTTTCTAGTGGCGTAGGTTTATCTTACAATAAACCTACTATTATAAGTGAGAGATCTACAACATATCATGAAATACTGCGGCCATTGTAGTGCGCTAGTAAGTTTCGTTATTCCTGAGGGTGACAACCGCCAGCGCTATGTATGTGACAAGTGCGACTTCATTTTTTACGAAAACCCTCGCATTATTGCCGGCTGCATTCCTGTTTTTGAAGGTAAGGTGTTACTGTGTAAGCGTGCTATAGA
>JBLHQO010000067.1:0-5832 GCA_047625285.1 Oceanospirillaceae bacterium | reverse complement strand
GCAAATCTTGTCTTGCGGGTATCCCGCTGCAAGCATGCCTTTAAGAATGGCTTGCGCCATGTTGCCGGCGCCGATAAAGGCAATGTGGGGAGTCTGTGTCATGGTTTTGTCCTGGTTGATATTTTTTTATTGCCTAGGGCCTATAACTTAGAGCTTAGACGTTAGCGCTTCTATGTTAGGGCTGGGGGTTAAGTGTATTACGGGCACCAAAGATATCCGTGCCCACACGTACCATGGTTGAGCCGCAAGCAATGGCGCTAGTTAGGTCGCCAGACATACCCATGGAAAGCTGTGTAATCTGAGGGTAAGAGTGATTAAGTTGATCCCTTGCGGCGGCCATTGTATTAAAAGCGTGGTGTTGAGTAAGCTCGGTTCCATCTGCAGCGGGTATACACATTAAGCCACACAATAACAGGTTGGGTAATTGTGAAACCTGTCTCACAAGCTCTTCAAGCTGTTCTAATACGACGCCACTTTTGTTGCTTTCGTTGCTGATGTTAACCTGTATCAGCACCTTTAACGGGGGTAAGTGGGGTGGCCTATGTTGGCTCAGAAGTCGTGCGACTTTGCCTCTATCTAAGGTGTGGACCCAATCAAAATAGGCTGCGATACTCTTTGTTTTATTGCTTTGAATAGCGCCGATAAAATGCCACTCAATGTCGCCATGGGGGCAGTGTTCAATTTTATGCAAAGCATCTTGTAGGTAGTTTTCTCCAAAGTGACGTTGGCCATGATCATAAGCTTCTATGACGTCGCTCAGGGGTTTAGTTTTGCTCACCGCTAATAGCGTCACATCCTGTGTGCTTCGGCCAGCCGCTTGGCAAGCCTCATTAATGCGCTGCTGCGTATGAACTAGAGCTTGGGGGATAGTCTGTTGAGTAGGAGCAGAAGGCATAAGTAAACGCAGTATTATAGGTAACAAGTAAACGGTTGTTATAATGGTAACAATTCTAGCGTGTATCTCATAGTACAGAGTTAGTGCAGAGTTAAGGACGCATGTAAGAAAGAGAATAAAAATGAATATAAGGCTAAAAGTTGCGGGAGACGGACTTAAAATTAACACTGAGCGACCCTCTGATAGGTCTATGGAACGAATAACTTGAGCTTGTGGGTGTTAGCCAATATTATGGTGTATAGTTTTGATTGTAAAAATAGCCCCACTGCATCCGGATCCACTATGACTTTAGCCCTATCCATTACAGATTTACACAAAAGTTTTAATGAAAACGAAGTGATTAAAGGCATGTCGTTACAAGCTAATAAAGGTGATGTGATTTCTTTGATCGGTGCCAGCGGCTCGGGTAAAAGTACCTTCTTACGTTGTATTAACTTACTAGAGACACCCAATAGTGGTGAGGTCAGTGTCAACGGCGAGTTGATTGAAATGAAGACCGACAGTAAAGGTAATCGCGTGCCTACTGACCAAAAACAAGTCGATCGCATCCGCACTAAACTGGGGATGGTGTTCCAAAGTTTTAACCTTTGGAGCCACATGACTATTCTAGAAAATATCATGGAAGCACCGGTGCACGTTTTAGGCCAAAATAAAACCGAAGCCCATGCCAAGGCAATGGCGTTGTTGGAAAAAGTAGGTATTGCCGATAAAGCCCATCAATACCCAGATCATTTGTCTGGTGGCCAACAGCAACGCGCAGCCATTGCCCGTGCTTTAGCCATGGACCCAGAAGTCATGTTGTTTGACGAGCCTACCTCTGCCCTAGACCCTGAATTAGTTGGCGAGGTACTTAAGGTGATGCGTCAGCTAGCCGCAGAAGGCCGTACCATGATTGTAGTTACTCACGAAATGACCTTCGCTCGCGAAGTGTCCTCTCAAGTTGTTTTCCTTCATCAAGGATTGATTGAAGAACAAGGCACGCCGGAAGAGGTGTTCCAAAATCCAAAATCAGAACGATGCCGCCAGTTTTTGGCTTCGAGCTATTAAATCCTAGCCTTTTTTGGCTAACTATAACCACAATAATTGAACGATGAGGTTCTTATGAATAAACTAGTTGCTGCTGCACTAACTGCAGGCGCGTTGGCTATGTCTTTAGGCGCTGTTGCGTCTGATACAATCTTGATGGGTACTGAAGGTGCTTACCCTCCATACAATTACTACGACAATGACAACAACCTAATCGGTTTTGACATTGAAGTAGGCGACGCTGTATGTGCTGCGATGAAAGCGGAATGTGAGTGGGTTACGTCGGACTGGGATGGTATCATCCCTGCATTGTTAGCCAAGAAGTTTGACACTATTCTTGCGTCTATGTCTATCACAGACGAGCGTAAGCAAAAGATCGACTTTACCAACAAGTACTACAATACGCCTAACCGTTTCATCCGTGCAGTGGGTTCTAGCACCGAAGCGACTTCAGGTATGATCGTTGGTGTTCAAAGCTCTACCGTTCAAGAAAACTACCTACGTGGCGAATTTGGCGATATTTTGGAAATCCGTACTTACGGTGCTCAAGAAGAAGCTAACCTAGACTTTGCTGCTGGCCGTGTAGACATGTTGTTTGTTGACGTAATTGTTGGCGACGAAATGATGAAGTCTGCCGGTATGGAAGGCGAATTCTTTGGTCCAGACATCGCGGACTCTAAGTACTTTGGAGCAGGTGCTGGTATCGGTGTACGTAAAGAAGACACGCAATTGCGTGACCGCATGAACAAAGCCCTTGAGCAAATCCTAGCTGACGGCACGTACGATGCTATTAGCAACAAGTGGTTTGGTTTTAGCGTTTACGGTGGCTAATTAAGCCATTGAAAAGGGCGGCCTAGGCCGCCCTTATTAACTTTTAGGCAGTATATTTATGTTAGATTTGCACGGCTACGGCTGGCTCTTATTTGACGGTTTGCAATTAACTATCGCCGTAGGCCTTTGTGCTATGGTGTTTGCTGTATTGCTTGGATTACTTGGCAGTTGGGGCAAGCTAAGTGATAATTGGGCAGCCAATTTGGCTGCAAATACATACACCACCGTGGTTCGTGGTGTGCCCGAACTTATTCTTTTATTGTTGGTGTACTTTGGTGCCCCAACCCTGATTCAATCCATTGCCTCTAGCATGGGTTATGACATACGTGTTGATATTAATCCCTTTATCGCAGGTACTTTGACCATAGGTTTTATCTATGGCGCTTTTGCCACAGAAGTATTACGTGGTGCCTTTCAATCTATCCCTAAAGGCCAGGCCGAAGCGGCTAGGGCCATTGGTATGCATCAATTGAAAACCTTTCAGCGTATTTTGTTACCCCAAGCTATGCGCTTTGCATTACCAGGCTTAGGTAATGTATGGATGGTATTGATTAAAGCCACTTCGCTAATTTCTATCATTCAGTTGGATGAGCTCATGCGTAAAACTAAAATTGCTTCCAACGCTACCCATGAACCCTTTACCTTTTATTTGCTAGCATCGTTTATTTATTTAGGCATTACTTTGGTGTCGATGATGGCGCAAAAACGAGCTGAAACATGGGCCAACAAGGGAGTGACGCGCTAATGGATTTTTCTATTGTATGGCAGTACTTGCCTTTGTTGCTAGAAGGCGCATGGGTGACTTTGTGGATTACAGTGGTTAGTTTGATTATTGGTTTGGCTTTAGCTATTCCTCTGGCCCTTGCTCGTTTGGCCAAACATCCTCTAATTTCATCCCCTGCGTATCTCTTTGTATTGTACTTTCGTGGTACACCATTATTAGTGCAAATATTTTTGATTTATTACGGCAGTGGCCAGTTCCGTCTGGAATTGACCGATTTAGGGTTGTGGGGATTCTTCCGTGATCCATGGTTCTGTGGCATTTTGGCTTTAGTATTAAATACGGCCGCTTATTCTGCAGAAATCTTCCGTGGTGCTATTACTGCGGTACCCCGCAACGACATAGAAGCGGGCCGGGCTTGTGGTATGTCTGGGTTACTGCTGTTTCGTCGTATTACCATGCCCAAGGCGTTCCGTATTGGCTTACCGGCCTATGGCAACGAGGTTATCTTCTTATTACAAGCCACATCGTTGGTGTCTACCATTACCATTTTAGACTTAACCGGGATTTCTCGCCAATTGATCTCTAAAACCTTTGCAGTGTATGAGTTTTACCTCACGGCTGCGGCCATGTATTTAGTGATGACCTATGCCTTGGTGTATTTGTTCCGAGTGTGGGAAAAAAGGATGAACGGACACTTGCAAGCACGTGTTGTCACCGAACCTCGCTGACCGTCATCCAGATGCCTTTGACTGGATCATCGTTGGAGGTGGTTTAGTCGGCGCGTCTATTGCCTACGGACTAAGCCAAAAACAACCCCAATTACGTATTTTAGTAGTAGATGGCGCCGATACAGATCACCGAGCGTCTGTGGGTAATTTTGGCCTTATCTGGGTGCAAGGCAAAGGTCACAACTTCCCTACATACGCTAATTGGAGCTTACAAGGCGCAGACTTGTGGCCACAGTTTGCCCATCAGTTAAGCCACAAAACCCAAATTGATTTAGCCTACCAAAGACATGGTGGTTTAGAGTTTGCTCTGAGCCAACAACACCTGAGTGATTTAAGCGAAGAGATGGCCGCCATGGCGCATCACACTCAGGGTAAGTTCAAATATACGCTACTCGATCGAGACGCTGCATTAGCTTTACAGCCCGGTCTTGGTGAAGCTGTAGTAGGGGCAGTGTATAGCCCACAAGATGGCCAAGTTAATCCGTTATATCTTTTGTCTGCCTTGCATAAGGCCAACCAATTACATGGTGTGGAATATCAACCCCGCTGTAGGGTTGAAACCATAGAATCGATACCTGAAGGTTTTAATGTAGCAGGCTTTAAGGCTAAACAAATTGTTCTTTGTGCCGGGCTAGATAATCAGAGATTAGGTAAGCAGCTCAGCATGCATTTGCCTGTGAGCCCTATTAAAGGCCAAATTCTCATTACGAAAAGGGCGGCGGTGGGTACGCTCACTTACGCTTCTCCACAGTTGCGCCAAACTGCCGAAGGAACTATTCAGATAGGCGGTTCCCACGAGCATACAGAGTTGGATGACCGCTCTAGCCTTGAAGTGATGCAAAGGATCGCCGCCGAAGCGGTGGCTTTGATGCCAGCTTTAGCTCGCTTACAATTAGTTCGTAGTTGGGGCGCACTAAGGGTAATGTCCCCTGATGGAGCACCTATTTATCAACGTTCTCACAAGTATAAAGGGGCCTTCGGTGTGTGTTGTCACAGCGGCGTTAGCCTAGCGGCAGCGCACGCTGGGCCATTATCTAGCTGGCTATTAAACACCCTTGACGGGGATCAAACAACACTTATAGAAGCAATGAATAATGACCGATTCTCTATTTAGCTGTTTGATTACCGACCCGCCTATGTGCCAAATCGTTGTTAACGGTGTTGAGCACCAAGTGCCAGTACAGCTTAGTGTGGCTGCAGCTTTATTATATTTAGGTCATCTGGCCACCGCAGTGCACCCTGTGAGCGGCGGACCTAGGGCACCCTTGTGTCATATGGGGGTGTGCTTTGAATGCCTGGTAAGTATCGACGGGCGGCATGAGCAAAGGTCTTGTTTACGTCAAGCCATGTCCAATATGTGTATTGAAACGATGACTACCGATGCAAACCAATTAGTGGAAGGCCTAAATCCATGAGTAAGGTCTATGACTATTTGGTGATTGGTGCTGGACCAGCTGGTATGTCAGCCGCCATAGAAGCCAGTCATGCTGGTTTGAGTGTGTTGGTACTAGATCAAGCTGCCAGTGCTGGTGGTCAGATTTATAGAAACTTATGTCAGGTTAGAGGTTCGCAAGAAAAAATATTAGGCCCAGATTATGTAGCGGGTAAACCTTTATTGGCCCAGTTTA
>JBLHQO010000066.1:0-5975 GCA_047625285.1 Oceanospirillaceae bacterium | reverse complement strand
GATGCAGACGCTAAGTTTCAAGCCAAGTCTGATGAGCTTTGGCAACAACATGCCTTTAAAGAGGGCGAGCAAGACCGTGTGGTTCTGTATGTGGAGCTGTTGGCTAAGGACGAAAATACCCACCAATACATCTGGCGTCAAAGCTATTCCATGGATGCTTATGGCAATAAAAAGGGCAGTGCTATGGCACGCTTAGTATCAACTACAGTGAGCTTGGCTGTAGAAGCTATTTTACAAGAGCGTATTACAGCGGGTGTTAGTGCGGCACCCCATGACATGGGCTTGGTGTCTGATTGGTTGGGCTATTTAAATGACCATCATGAAACCATTAAACACCTTAATCACATGGACTAAAAGTGCAACTACCTCAAAGTGCTATTGTTGTAGGGGCCGGCATGGTGGGCTTATGCTGTGCTTACGCCCTCCATCTTCGCGGTGTTAAAGTGACCATTGTAGACCGTGACCCTGCCGGAGATAAAACCTCCTATGGTAACGCTGGTGCATTGGCTATCAGTGAATGTGTGCCCCACAGTTTACCAGGCCAAATTTGGTCTATTCCTAAGTGGCTATTAGACCCAATGGGCCCCTTGTCTATAAGGCCTGGCCACATACCTCAACTCATGCCTTGGTTACTTTCTTATCTTGGTCACAGTCGTAAAAAAAATGTCGCCCACATAGCCCAAGCCTTGCAGGCTATACATAGTCGCGTAAGTGCAGATTATGACCCCATGTTACAAACCATAGGTTATGCTGACAAAGTGCGAGATAAAGGCTGTATTAGAGTCTACGATCATTACAAAAGTTTTAAAGCAAATGCTCAAGAGTGGCAAATCCGCAAGCAGCATGGGCAAGAGTATGAGCTTTTGGGGGAATCTGATTTACGGGCCATGGAACCTGCCATAGGTAAGGCAAAAACGTTTGGCGTATTGCAGCCCCAGTGGCGTATTATTGATGATCCCAAGGCCTTGGTCGGTAGATTGTGTGATTGGTTGGTGAGCCAAGGCGTGACTGTGGTAACGGCAAATGTAGATGCCTTAGTAATGCAGGATAAGCGCGTTGTGGGTGTTAAAACGCCTGTCGGTAATCATGTGGCCGATGTCACTGTAGTTGCTGCAGGTGCTTGGTCTAAGCAATTGGCTAAACAAGCGGGTGAACCGTGTTTATTGGAATCGGAGCGGGGCTATAACACCACCTTGCCTTACCCCAATATAAGCCTAGGCCATGAGCTTTTGTTTGCCGAGCAGATGTTTGCGGTGTCTCCTTTGTCCATTGGTATACGGGTAGGTGGTGCCTCAGAATTTGCCGGTTTAGCTGCCGCACCCAACTATAAGCGCAGTGATAATTTGTTGCATTTAGCCAAACGCTATTTACCTGAATTAAACACCGAAAACGGTCAGCAATGGATGGGGCACAGGCCGTCTACACCAGACTCATTGCCGGTATTAGGGCCTTCGGTGAAGTTGCAAGGATTAGCTTATGCATTTGGTCATGCCCATTTAGGTATGACTCAGGCTGCATCCAGCGGACAAATGCTGGCTGAAGCGCTGTTAGAACCCGACAAAGGTACAGACTTAACAGCCTATAGTATTGGCCGTTTTAGCTGAACCTGATCGCTAGTGGATAGGTTTGCCAGCCAGTTGCATGATTAAAGCGCCCAGTAAGTCCCAGGCATTGGCTTTACTCACCCCTTTTACACACTGATCAATGGCTTCGCATTGGCGCAGCATATGTTGGGCGCTATGGCTATTATGTTGTTGCGCGGCAGTGCGAAGATAACCTTTACGTTTTTCCCATACCCGTTCTTGCTTAAGCCCTGCTTCAACCCCTTGAGGGTGGTTAATCACCGTGATGAGAAGCCTGATTTCTCGGCTCAATACCCACAGTATGTCCATGGCATTGGTGCCTTCTTCCTTTAAGCCGTAGAGCATAGTGAGGCTGTGGCCCGCCTGGCCTGCAAGGGCAGTGTCCACCAACTGATAGTTGCTATAGCGCGCAAGGCCACCCACATTATCATCAATGTGTTCTGCAGTAATTTCGAAATCGGCACCATTAAGGGTGAATTTATCCAATTCCTGAGCAGTGGCGAGCAGGTTGCCTTCGGTTCTTTGAATCAATAGTTGGCAAGCTTCGGGGGTGATTGTTAGCTTCAGTGACTGGGCTCTATTGTTAATCCAGCGGCCCATGTGTTGGGCCTCTAACGGAAAAATAGCCACGCACACACCCGTGGCGTCGAGGGCTTTAAACCATTTGCTGCTTTGGCTTTTTGAATCGATTTTCCCGCTGCTAATTAATACTAGGTTGTCGGGGTTAGGCTTGGCTACTAGCTGGCTTAAAGCCGCCGAACCTTCTTTACCAGGTTTGCCACTAGGTATTCTTATTTCAATTATTTTACGGCTAGAAAAAAGCGACATTGCTTGATCTGAAGCGGTGATTTGCTGCCAATCAAAGCGTCCCTCAGCATGAAATAAATCTCGTTCCAAAAAACCTTCTTGGCGGGCTTTGTTGCGTATAGCGTCACATATTTCTTGTTGCAACAAAGGTTCATCACCATGAACGATGTAGCAGCCGGCTAAGCCTTTAGTAAAGTGGTTTTTCAGCTGATCTGGTTTGATACGCATCGAGGTTATTCAAAGCTAAGTTGATGGGTAATACGGCTGCCAAGTTGCTGATATAGCAAGGCCCAACTATCGGCTTCAATACGTGCATTAATGGTGGCGTGAGCGCCACTTAAATCTACGTCGGTGCTTACAGAAATAGGCAGGGAGGTTGCCGTAGTATGGTTGGCTGCTGGTTCTGGTGCTACACCCTTGGCAACAAACAGATAGTGGCTGCTTAACGTGTAGCGCCAGATTAAGGCATCACCATTGTTGTCTAAAATAAGCTCGGAACTGTGTTTTAGAGTGCGTGTGAGCTGTAGGGTGGCGGCTGTGGGATCAGTTTGCGCTACAGACTCTAAGTGAGTTAGAGAAACGTCATGTTGAACCAAGTTTTCACTAACCTCAGACGCTAATAAAGGGTCATCAACATAAAGGTTGAGGTGGGTTGGAAAAGACGTATAGTTTTGGCCTTTCAAATAAAAACCGCAGCCGACCATCACAAGACTTAGGCATAATAATATGCCAAGCCTGCCCAATACGGGTAATGTTGGGGTTGTGTTGATCATTTGTTGCATCCTATTTAGACCGCCTTGGTGGACGTTAACTAACCACAATATTAACTAGCTTATTAGGTACCACTATAATCTTACGCACCGACATGTCGGTGATAAAGCTTTGAACTTTTTCATCGGCTAAGGCGAGTTGCTGAATGGTATCACGATCTATATTGGCGTCGATGCTTATCTTGCTGCGAAGCTTACCATTAACCTGAATCATCATATCAATGTTCGACTTTACCAGAGCACTTTCATCCACTGTTGGCCAAGGTGTTTGTAAAATAGAGTCTGTGCCAGACAATGCTTGCCACAAAGTGTGGCATAAGTGCGGGGTAAAGGGTGACATCAATAACACGGCAGTGCTCAAACCTTCTGCTCTTACTGCACGGCCTTGGTCGCTTATGTCGTCAAACTTAGAGAGGGTGTTGCTCAATTCCATGATCGCCGCAATGGCTGTGTTAAACGTAGCGCGGCGTTCAATGTCGTCGCTAACCTTGTGAATGGTTTCGTGTGTTTTGCGGCGTATATCTTGTTGTTTTTGGTTAAGTTGGCTTGTTTCTAAGGCAGGCGCAGCAGGCATGGCCAAATGCTGGTGTACTTGTTTCCAAAAACGTTTGATAAACCGCTGAGAGCCTTCAAGGCCCGCATCAGACCATTCAAGAGATTGTTCTGGAGGCGCGGCAAACATAGTGAATAAACGCACGGCGTCTGCGCCATAGCGATCAATCATGGTTTGTGGATCTATGCCGTTGTTCTTAGACTTGGACATCTTGCCCATGCCGTCATACTGCACGGCAGAACCATCGATTTTTTTCACGGCACCAGTAATACGACCTTTGTCATTGACCACTGGGTCAACATCTAATGGAGAGATCCAATCTTGGCCGCCTTTTTCGTCTTGCTGGTAGTAAGTATGAGCCAATACCATACCTTGGCAAAGTAGTTTCTTAAACGGTTCGTCAGAGTTAACCAGGCCCATGTCGCGCATTAGTTTGTGGAAGAAGCGCGAATACAATAGGTGCAATATAGCGTGTTCAATGCCACCTACATAATGATCAACAGGTGCCCAGTAGTCGGCCGATTGTGGAGCTAACATGCTGTCGTTATGGTTAGCGCTGGTGAAGCGTGCGTAATACCATGAAGACTCCATAAAGGTGTCGAAGGTATCGGTTTCCCGTTCTGCCGCAGCGCCACACTTAGGGCAAGTGGTATTGATAAATGACGCCATTTTCTTAAGTGGCGAACCACTGCCGTCAAACTCAACTTCTGTAGGCAATACCACAGGGAGTTGATCTTCGGGCACAGGTACAGGCCCACAAACATCACAATTGATGATCGGAATAGGCGTGCCCCAGTAACGTTGGCGTGATACACCCCAGTCGCGTAGCCGATAGTTAGTGGTCACTTTGCCTTTGCCGTGGCGATCCAGTTCGGCCGCAATAGCGTCGAAGGCTAATTGGAAATCCATCTCGTCAAAAGCACCAGAATTAACCAGTAAACCTTTTGCGGTGTAAGCCGCCGTTGCCACGTCCACTTCAATGTTGTCATCAGCAGGGCGAATTACTTGTTGAATCGTAAGGCCATACTTGGTTGCAAATTCCCAGTCACGTTGGTCATGCCCAGGTACTGACATCACCGCACCAGAACCATAATCCATAAGCACAAAGTTTGCGCTCCAAACGGGTACAGATTTGCCTGTAAGCGGGTGAACTGCAGTAAAACCGGTGTCTAGGCCTAGTTTTTCCATAGTGGCCATGTCGGCTTCAGCCACTTTCAAGTTCTTGCAGCTGTCGATAAATTCAGCCATAGCTGCATTGGTTGCGGCAGACTTAAGGGCTAATGGGTGTTGCGGGGCTACGGCTAAGTAAGTAACGCCCATTAAGGTGTCTGGGCGAGTGGTAAATACCTCTAAAGCACCGTGATTGGCTACTTCAAAACTTAGTTCTACACCCTTAGAGCGGCCAATCCAGTTGCGCTGCATGGTGCGCACTTGTTCTGGCCAGTCTTCTAGTTGGTCTAGGTCGTCTAATAGCTGGTCGGCGTAATCGGTAATTTTAAGGAACCACTGAGGGATTTCTTTGCGCTCAACTAAAGCCCCAGAACGCCAGCCACGGCCATCAATCACTTGTTCGTTAGCTAATACTGTTTGGTCTACTGGATCCCAATTAACCACGGCGTTCTTTTTATAAACCATGCCCTTGTCTAGCAGCTTGGTAAAGAACCATTGCTCCCAGCGGTAATAAGAAGGATCACAGGTGGCTAGTTCGCGGCTCCAATCGTAACCAAAACCCATACGTTTGAGTTGGTCGCGCATGTAAGCGATGTTCTCATGGGTCCATTTGGCGGGTGCTACGTTGTTTTTCATAGCCGCATTTTCTGCAGGTAAACCAAAGGCGTCCCAGCCCATAGGTTGTAATACGTTTTTACCTTTCATACGCTGAAAGCGAGAAATTACGTCACCAATGGTGTAGTTACGCACGTGGCCCATGTGTAAGCGGCCACTAGGGTAGGGGAACATAGATAAGCAGTAATACTTCTCTTGGTCAGGATTGTCCTGCACCTCGAAGCTTTTGTTAGTTTCCCAAAAGGATTGGATTTCTGGTTCTATGTCGTGCGCGTTGTAATGTTCGTTCATGGGTGCCGTAAGGTGCCGTAAATAGTGGTAAAGCCAATGTGGCTAGGGAGTAAATTCGACCCGTATAGTACCACTAGAGCAGCAGCAACAGGTAGCTTGATCTCTAAAATAGAGCGCTGAATGCCTAAGTAAAAAGGCCGCAAGGCCGGCGGCTGTTTAAAAAACCTCTAATAATCAACAGATAAT
>JBLHQO010000065.1:0-6163 GCA_047625285.1 Oceanospirillaceae bacterium | reverse complement strand
CCTTGACCAACCTCTGGCCACAAACAATGCGGCTGTACCTGAATCGCAACTAAAAGTAATCATTAAAGGCATTTTAGCTTTGGCTGATGACGATAAATCTATCGCCATTTTAAGTGTAGAAAATGCCGCAGATAAGGTATTTAAGGTGGGTGCACAATTAACCACCGGCTATCACATCCACAAAATCGTTGCCGATGGTGTAATGGTGGATCACAATGGTCGTTTAGAGATGATTCGTTTGCCCCGTGCGTCGCTGGCCGACATCACTACCAAAAGTGCTGCCGCTAGCGCAAACAATGCAGCAGGCTTGGGCCAGCTTCGTGCGCAGGTCATGCGCAATCCGTTAGCCCTAGAGCAACACATTAAGTTTGTGCCCTACACTAACAATGGCCAATTTGCAGGTTATCGCGTTAACCAGGGTAGCAAACCAGACATGTTTAATAAGTTAGGATTACAGGCCAATGACATTGTTGCTAGTGTAGATGGGGTAGGCATTGGCCAACTTGCCGGCCGTATGGATATACTAACCAATCTATCTGTCGCTAAAAGCCTACGTTTAGGTATTATTAGAAACGGGCAAGAACAACAACTTTTTGTGGATTTTAGTCAATGATCAATGGATTTTTGCGTAACGTAACAACTTATTCGCGTTTTATTATTATGGCGTTAGCCCTAATCTGCAGCTCCAACAGCTATGCTGAAGGTGAGACTGCAGGTAAAGATGCAAGTGAATATAAGGGAGCTAGCCTTAATTTAAAAAACGCTGACATCCACAGTTTAATCGAAACAGTGGCCATCGCCACCGGTAAAAACTTTATTGTAGACCCTAGAGTGCAGGGCAAGGTTACAGTAGTTTCTTCGGGCACTGTATCTTCTGATGAACTTTACCAAGTGTTTTTATCGGTGTTGGATGTGCATGGTTTTATTGCTGCGCCCAGCGGCAGTAGTATTAAAATTGTTCCTAAAATTAATGTTAGAGTAAGTGGTGACGTTACCGATGCGTCTAACACCACTAGTGCAGGTGACGAAATTGTCACTCAGGTAATGGCCGTAAAGCATGTGCCTGCGGTGCAAATTGTGCCGGTTATACGCCCGTTATTGCCACAAGAAGCGCACCTTTCAGCTTACCTCCCCACCAACATGCTTATCTTGTCGGATACGGCTCGTAATGCCAAGCGCATTTGGGATATGGTGCGCCGCATAGACCAACCCCTTGAACAAAGCTTAGAAATAGTGCAGCTTAAGCATGCTAGTGCTGCCGAAGTAGTCGGTATTATTAATAGCCTAGGCCTCAACCCTAACGTAGCTACTGGTGCTGTTGATTCGGCCAACAAACTGGTAGTGGCCGACCAACGCACTAACAGCATTATCATCAATGCAGTTAGTGAACTATTACCCCAGCTACGGGCTCTTATTGCGCACCTTGATGCCCCTGTCGCACAGATGACAGGTAACACCAAAGTTGTTTACCTGCACTATGCAAAAGCCGAATTAATTGCCCCTATTATTGCCGACATGGCCGCCGCACAAACGCCAACAGATGATACAAACACTGCGGGCACTGTACCTCCTGCGGTCATTAGCGTACAAGCAGAGCCACAGACCAACGCCTTAGTGATCACCGCGCCAGATGCAGTACTACAACCCATATTGGCGGTTATCAAACAGCTTGATGTGCGCCGTGCTCAAGTGTTGGTAGAGGCTATTATTGCTGAAATTTCTTCTAGCCAAGCCGCCGAGCTAGGCGTTCAATGGGCCCTAGGCACCAGCAACATTGCCGGCGTTACAAACTTTGGGGCTGGCGGTTCTAATTTAATTCAACTTAAAGCCAATCCATTGTCTTTAGGCAGCGGGTTAAGTCTGGGTATAGGGCAGTTTGGTGCAGACCAGCTGGGCCTTGGAGCCTTACTACGGGCCTTATCCAGCGACGCTTCCACAAACATTATATCTACGCCATCACTGTTAACCATGGATAACCAAGAAGCAGAAATTGTGGTAGGCCAAAATGTGCCCTTTATTACTGGTCAGTATTCCAGCACAGGTACTGGCACAACACCCAGTTCGCCGTTTCAAACTATTAAACGCCAAGACGTGGGTTTACGTTTGAAGATACGTCCACAAATTAACCAGGGCGACGCCATTAGCTTGGAAATATTGCAAGAGATTTCTAGCATAGCACCGTCTACCGTATCTGCCTCCGACATAGTGACCAATAAACGCTCCATCCAAACCACAGTGATTGCCAATGATGGTGACCTAATCATTTTGGGTGGCTTAATTGACGACGACCTGCAAGAAACCTCTGAAAAAGTGCCTTTGTTGGGAGACCTCCCTATTTTAGGCGCAGCCTTTCGTTACAAAAAATCTCAGCTGGTGAAGCGTAATCTGATGGTCTTTATCAGGCCTACTATAGTGCGGGATGCGGCTGTTTTAGAAGCAGCTAGCCACGGTAAGTACACCTTACTGCGCACTCAGCAATTGTTACGCAACAACGAAGATGTTTTGTTCATGCCGGCAGTAGAGCGGCCTGTGCTAGAAGAACTTAACAAACAACTCACCCAGCCCAAAACTCCTGCAGTAACAGAACCCGCTAGCACGGTAAATTGGTAAACCCATGTCTTCTTTGCTTGTGGCCTATGCATCCCAGTTACCCTACGCTTTCGCCAAGCAACATCATCTAGTATTTGACGGCACCTACCTGTTACAAACAGCAAAGACCAGCTTGGCGGCTATACAAGAAGCCCAACGGGTATTGGGGCCTTTGGCAGTTAAATTAATTAATGCGCAAGAACTGGAAAAACAGCTACAGTTACGCTACCAAAAAGGGGCAGATTCTGCCTTAGATATTGTATCAAGCCTCGAGGATGATCAGTTTTTAGCCTTGGCTGACGCTCTACCTCAAGCAGAAGAGCTACTAGACAGCCAAGACAATGCGCCGGTTATCCGCCTACTCAATGCCTTAATTGCCGAAGCCATTCGTGAGCAAGCGTCTGATATTCACTTAGAACCCAACGAAACCTGTGTACGTATTCGGTTACGTAAAGACGGTGTATTACAGACCCTATTGGAGCCAAAGCGAGAGTTGGCTCCATTATTAGTTTCACGCATAAAAATCATGGCCAAACTAGATATTGCCGAACGCCGCCTGCCTCAAGATGGCCGCATGGGCATTCAATATGCAGGCAGGCCAGTAGATATTCGTGTTTCTATCATTCCCTCTGGCCAAGGCGAACGGGTTGTACTGCGCTTACTGGACCGCCAATCTGGACGCTTGAACCTTGATTATCTAGGCATGCCCAAGGCCATACATAATGCCCTAGACCAACTTATCCAACGGCCTCACGGTATTATTTTAGTGACTGGGCCAACAGGTTCCGGCAAAACCACTACGTTGTATGCCGCTTTGCAGCAGATTAACAAAGACAGCCGTAACATTATGACCATTGAAGATCCGGTGGAATACGATCTTAATGGTATTAGCCAAACAGCGGTGAATACCCAAACCGGTATGACCTTCGCTCATGGTTTAAGATCCATATTACGCCAAGACCCTAACGTAGTTATGGTAGGTGAAATACGCGATTTAGAAACCGCAAAAATTGCTGTGCAGGCTAGCCTCACAGGCCACTTAGTGTTTTCTACAGTGCATACAAATACCGCTGCAGGCACCATTACTCGTTTGCAAGACATTGGTGTTGAACCTTTCTTATTGTCCTCTGGTATTATTGGTGTGTTAGCACAGCGTTTAGTGCGTAAGCTATGTAATGACTGCAAACAGCCAGACCCACTAGCGGCTAATGGTGGTTTTGAAGCGGTAGGCTGTAACTCATGCCAGCACATGGGTTATCGTGGACGGGTGGGCATCTACGAATTATTAGAAGTGACCGAAGACATTAAAAAGCTGATTCACGATGGCTGTGGCGAGCAAGAGTTACAGGAGCGCGCTCAACAGCAACACGCAAGCCTCCACCAGCATGGTTTGCAACTAGTACAGCAAGGCATCACCAGTATGGATGAAGTGCTTCGTGTGAGTCAGGACAGCTAGTTATGGCCAGTTACCAATACCAGGCCCTTGATAGTGCCGGCCGCACCAAACACGGCGTCTTACAAGCCGATACCGAACGCCAAGTGGCAGACCAACTGCAGGCTAAAGGCTTAGTACCTTTGTTATTAGAGCGACATAACCAGCCTGTATCAATGGCACCAACACCTGCACACAAAAAATCCAGGGTATTGTTTGCACGTCGATTGAGTAATGCCGACCTTTGCCTAGTAACGCAGCAATTAGCCACCTTGCTGGAGGCGTCCCTACCCTTAGATGATGCATTAAAGGCCATCATCGAGCAGTCTCATAAAAAGGTGGTTAAAGCCACTCTAAGCCAGGTGCTTTCGCAAGTGAGTGAAGGTTTATCTTTAGCTCAAGCTTTGGCCTTTCACCCTAAGAGCTTTCCAGAGGCTTACATTGCCACTGTAGCTGCAGGCGAACAAAGTGGCCACTTGTCCCAAGTGCTCATGCGTTTGTCTAGCTATACGCAACAAGTACAAGAAACCCAATCACGCATTCAGTTGGCGCTGCTTTACCCTAGTATTATTATGTTGGTGGCCTTAGGCGTGTTAACACTGCTACTTACCTACGTGGTGCCGCAAGTGATTGAAGTTATCGTCAACATGGATCAAGAATTACCCGCCCTCACTGTGGGCTTAATTGCCGTGAGCGACTTTTTAAAAAACCAAGGTATGTACTTATTATTAGCCGGTCTAATGGCCTTAACCGCGCTCAACCTAGTGCTTAAACAGCCGCATTTACGTTTAAAAGTACACAAAGGTCTGTTAAAACTGCCTATACTTGGCCCTTATTTGGCCATTTTTAATGCCGCCCGCTTCAGCAAAACCTTAGCATTGCTCACCTCCAGTGGCGTACCTATTGTGGAGGCCTTTGAAGGAGCTCAAGCGGTTGTGAATAACTTATTTATTCGCCAACAAATCATTGAGGCAGGTTTGGTTATTAGAGAAGGTTCAAGCATTTTTTCAGCCCTCAGACCTCGCTCAATATTGCCACCTATTGCCCTGCACTTGGTAGCTAGTGGCGAAACTAGTGGCCGCCTAGCACAAATGCTAGACCAAGCCGCAGACCAGTTAGACACGCAATTACAGCGCAGCATTGGTGTTGCTTTGTCTCTCATTGAGCCGTTAATGATGTTAGTTATGGGCGGCTTAGTATTGGTTATTGTCATGGCTATTTTGCTACCCATTTTTGATATGAACCAAATGGTTGGTTAACCACCAGCTAATAAGGAACACGTACATGCACTCATTAACCACGCCACAGATCTCTAATCTGCCCTCTAAACAGATCTCTAAGCTGCTCTCTAAACAGCAGGGATTTACCCTTATTGAGATTATGATTGTGGTGGTAATCTTGAGCATTTTGGCCAGCCTAATTATCCCGCGCATTATGAACCGGCCTGACCAAGCGCGCGTGGTGAAAGCCCAGCAAGACATGCGAGCCTTACAAAGCGCCCTTAACATGTACCGCTTAGACAACTACCATTACCCCAACACCAACCAAGGCCTACAAGCCTTAGTAACCAAACCCAGCGGCGAACCTAAACCTGCTAATTGGCAGCAAGCCTACCTAGACAAACTACCAATGGACCCATGGGGCCAGCCCTATTTGTATTTAATGCCTGGTAAACACAGTGATTTTGATCTATTTACTTATGGCGCCGACCAGCGCAAAGGTGGTGAAGAATCAGACGCTGATTTAGGCAACTGGGATCTTGAGTAACACCGCCCTTAAAACCAATGGTTTTACGCTGCTAGAAGTCATGATAGTGGTGTTTATTATTGGTATTATCACCAGCCTTGCGGTGTATTCCATGTCGCCTATTGGCCCAGCCAGAGAAACCAAAAGCGAAGCACAAAGTTTAATGGCCACGTTGGATTATGCTCAGCAACAGGCCATTATTAGTCATCAACCTTATGGCTTGGTGGTGCATGATTCTGGTTATCAATTTTTTGTTTACCAAGGGCAATGGTTGCCTGCACCTGGCAAGGCTTTTAGCAAAAAACGATTACGCAGCCGCTTACAACTACTGCAACCAAAGGTTAATTTAGACGGCACCCCAAGCATTGTGCTTATGCCCAGTAAAGAACCTAGTGT
>JBLHQO010000064.1:0-6240 GCA_047625285.1 Oceanospirillaceae bacterium | reverse complement strand
CCACAGGCCTCTTGCGACCTACCCGAACCCAGTGCGGGCCGCACCTAATGGGTTCCTATTTGGTCTTGCTCCAGGTGGGGTTTACCATGCCGTAACGTGTTACCACGTACGCGGTGCGCTCTTACCACACCCTTTCACCCTTACCGCCCGATAAATCGGGGTTGGCGGTTTACTCTCTGCTGCACTGGCCGTCGGCTCGCGCCGCCCAGGCGTTACCTGGCACCTTGCCCTATGGAGCCCGGACTTTCCTCCCCTACTCAAACACCGAAATGTAGAATAGCAGCGACTGTCTGGCGGACTTTCTCGCGGGCAGGATACCGAGTTTACCTAGCGCTGGCAAGGTTAAATGTAGGCTACCGGCCACTTACTTGCCTTGTAACTCTAAGGCACGGTCATACAGCGCCTTTTTCTTATGTCCGGAAATAGAGGCGGTAATAGCCGCGGCCTTTTTGATAGGCAGTTCTGCCAGCAATAATGTAAGTATACGTTCTTCTTCCGGGCCAATATCTTGCAGCTCTTCTGGTTGTGCACCCGCAATCAATACCACAAATTCACCTTTTTGTTGATTATGATCGGCCGCCAACCAGGTTTGCACTTGGCCTGCAGGTGCTCCGTAAACGGTTTCAAAGGTTTTAGTGAGCTCCCGAGCCAACACCAACTGCCTGTCTGGGCCCATTACCGATACAATGTCGTCAACCATCGCAACAATACGATGGGGCGATTCGTAGAATACTTGGGTATGAGTCACACTCTCTAATTTTTTCAGATGCTGTGTACGACCACTACTCTTGGCAGGCAAAAAACCGTAAAAACTAAATCGATCGGTGGCCAAACCAGACACGCTAAGTCCTGCAATTAACGCACAGGGGCCAACTACTGGCACCACTTGATAACCTGCATCCCGAACCGCACTCACTAGGTGATAACCTGGGTCAGAAATAAGGGGCGTTCCGGCATCTGAAATTAAGGCGATGGACTGACCTTGTGCCAATTTGTTCACCAACATTTGCGCACGCGCGCGCTCATTATGGTCGTGCACGGCTAGCATAGGTGTAGAAATACCAAAGTGCTGCATTAATCGACCGCTATGCCGCGTGTCTTCCGCGGCAATAAGGTCTACTTTCTTGAGGGTTTCTACAGCCCGCGGGCTTAGGTCATCTAGGTTACCGATAGGGGTCGAAACCACGTAAAGAATTGCTGTTGTCATGCCTTTGAGCCTTTTGGACTTGTTTGAGCGAGCTTTTATGCTAGGCTTACTTAAATCGGATCACTCAGGTGCTCTGAGTTAAGTGTATTGTAACCTAAACCACCTAACCCATACCCACTAAGAATGCTCTATGACCTTGAACCGACGCCATTGTTTCCGCTTTATTAGCATTTTGTGTGGGTTAGTTTTTCTCAGCGCTTGTCAGCATCAAAACCTAATTCCAACCTCTCCAACTCCTGCGCCATCAAACCAATCGGCTGAAGATGCTATTGTTATTGAAATGGACCTAACTCAGAAAAACATACCAACATCGACACCACCAAAGGCCACCACCAAAGACGGCACAGAACCCAATGTAGCCTCCGGTTATAACGCAGCTAAGAAACCTGAGCAGCAACCAAATAGTACACTCAACATCCAACACAACCAAAACTTAGTCACCTTGCTTGCAGAAACGTCTGAAAATGCAACCATTATTCTTCAAACCCCCACTGACCAAGACGTCATAGAAATCATTGATATAGATCCCGCATTACCTAAACAACTAAATACAGAATTACAAGAAATATATCAAAGCCCAAAGGCGGTGCGCCAAGAATATTTATTGACGATGTCCGTTAAAATATTAACCATGGGTTATGCTCAGTCCAGTGCCAGATTACTTAACCAGATAGACTTAGATCTATTGCCAAAAAACCAACTCGGGCGTTATTTTGAAGCTAGAGCAGAGACTCAGTTAACGCTTGGTGACAGCTTTGGTGCCATCGTTTGGTTACACCAGGCGCAGGTGTTAGCGCCTAGTAAAGGCCCACGCGAAACGACTAAACGCTTAACTCTTAAAGCCCAGGCATACGAAGCGAATGGTCTAGCTCTGTCCGCAGCTAAAGCCCTTATTGTATTGGGCCAATTATCAAACAACTCAAACCCTAGCCAATACAATGAACGCATTTGGAGCGCCCTTACTCAAGTCAGCTCCAACAAGCTGCACCAAAGTGTTACGGCAGCTAACTCGGATACAGCACGTGCTTGGTACAACTTAGCATTATTGCCCCTACTACATCACGACTTAGATCTACAACTCGCGGCCCTACAGCGGTGGCAACAACAATGGCCCACACACCCAGCTGCGGCAAAGCTGCCTGGGGCGCTAGCTAGCTTAGCCGACCTTAGGGCACAACAACCTAAACGTATCGCCTTAGCCATGCCTTTACATGGCAAACTAGGCAAGGTAGGGCAAGCTGTAGTGGACGGCTTTATGGCCGCACGGTTTGAGGCCCAAGAAGGCTTATCGGTTATTCCATATATTAAGATCTACGACACCACGCAGCTAAACACACTAGACTCACTTTACCTTCAGGCCTCTGTTGACCAAATGGACATGATCATAGGCCCTATCGATAAGAATAAGGTGATTGAACTTAGCCAAAAGGATGCCCTGGCTATACCCACGCTCGCCCTCAATTACATTCCCCTAAAAACGAATAACACAACCACCAGTGATAAAACTGCCAGCAATTTAATTCAATTTGGACTGGCCGTAGAAGATGAAGCGTCCCAGATAGCCGTACGCAGCTTAGCGCAAGGCCACAAGCGCATAGTTATTTTACACCAAGACCAACCTTGGGCCACCAGAGCAGCAAAGCACTTTAGCGACTCGTGGATTGAGTTAGGTGGTGAAATTGCAAGTCAGGTGAGTTTTACTGGTGCTGGAGACCATTCTAGAGTCATCACTCAAGCATTACTTATCGACCAAAGCCACGAACGCATAAAGATACTCAAACAACACCTGTCTGGTAGTGGTAGTGCCGTTAAATCAGAGCCACGAAGACGCCAAGACGTCGATGCAATTGTGCTATTTTCACTTCCCACAGATGGCCGTCAAATCATTCCAACATTAGCCTTCCACTACGCCGCTGATCTTCCCGTTTATGCTAGCCACCATATCTACCAAGGCCCCACCGACACCAGTCGTGACAGAGACCTAGAAAAAGTCATTTTCACTGAATTACCTTGGTTACTGGAGCAGCCCAAAATTCAACAAAAAATTAGCCAGCAATGGCCTGATAGAAAAAGATACACACGTCTATTTGCCATCGGAGTTGACGCATACCGCCTGTTCCCTCGGCTTGAACAATTACAAGCCTTCGCCAACAGCCGTGTACATGGAGTGACTGGTCTTTTACAAATGAACAACCAAGGTCGAATTTTTACACAGAGTTCGTGGGGGCATTTTAAGGGCGGCAAAGTCGTTGTAGACCCAAGGTAATGGTGATGAATACCACCCAAGTGGGTGCCTGGGCCGAAGAGATTGCCTGGCAACATTTACATAAACTAGGTTGGCAATTGGTTGAGCGTAATTTTTTTTGTAAAGGTGGCGAACTCGACATCATTGTTCGTAAAGGCAGCGTACTTGCATTTGTAGAAGTGAAGTACCGTAAACGCAACACCATGGGCGGAGCGGTCGCCAGCCTCAGCCCTGCCAAACAACGCCACCTTATTCATAGTGCTAAGGTATTTTTACAACGGCACCCGTCATTAGGCAACTTGGACTGCCGCTTTGATCTTATCGCTATCAGTGGTTCCGATGGCCCCCATAGCCAAGTTCAGATACAATGGCTAGACAATGCATTCATCACTTCAGGCTAAGGTTAGAGCTCATTAATGGAACTGCAAGAAAGGGTTATTAATCAATTCCATGAGCATATGGGTTGCGCCGCGTACAGTGCAGAACATCTTCCTCAGGATATCGCTATCGCGGCTGAAATGCTGCATCAATGTTTTATTCAAGAAGGCAAAATTCTTATTTGTGGCAATGGCGCTAACGCAGCCAATGGCCATCACTTTAGCGCGGCATTATTAAGCCGCTTTAAGCAGGAACGCCCAAGCCTACCGGCTTTTAATTTAGCCGCGGATAGCACAACAATGAGCGCTGTTATTCGTGACTCTAGTTTTCAAGACGTGTTTTCCAAACAAATCGCAGCGCTGGGACAACAAGGTGATATTGTTATTGTTCTTTCAGAACAAGGCAATTGTGGTAATTTAATACAGGCTATTCAAGCTGCTCACAATCGCAATTTGCAAGTCATTTCTATTACTGGCCAAAGTGGTGGTGATATGGCCACAGTCCTTGATCCAGACGACGTTGCCATTCGAATTCCTAGCGACAACAACGTTAATATTTTACAATTGCAATTGGTTACCATTCACTGCCTTTGTGATTTAATCGATTTTCAATTATTTGGGAGCAATGAATAAATGCTAAAACGTGGTATTCAACTAATCACTTTAGTCAGCTGTATCGCTTTGGTGAGTGCTTGCACACCAGTGCTTAGTAACCAACCTATTACCGATAACAAAGGCTCTCGCTCCTTAGGCACCTTGTACAATGATCAGCTCATCGAAACGGCTACAGTAGATGCTATTTTACGTGCATCCCCTTTACTCGAAACTGCACATGTCAATGCTGTGAGTGTTAACGGCATCGTGTTGCTGGTGGGTCAAGTGCCAAGCGAAGATACTAAGATTATTGCAGGGGCAAAAGCTCGTAATATCGTCAATGCGCGTAAGGTACACAACGAACTGTTAGTTAGCAGGCCGGCATCATATGTAGTTAGAACGAGTGACACGCTCATCACCGCTAAGGTAAAGGCGCGTATGGTGGGCGAAAATTATTTTCCTGTTAGCCGTATTAAAGTGGTCACGGAGAATGGCGTAGTCTACCTAATGGGACTTGTGACCCATGCAGAGGCAGACTTGGCCGTGAAGGTTGCTTCTAATGCTAGTGGCATACAGCGTATCGTTAAAGTATTTGAGTACATAGATTAGCCTTAGGAGTGTTTTTTGCAAGACAGTAAAAAAGGGCCATAAGGCCCTTTTTTACTGTCTTGCATTGTTAGTTAGTTAACAAGGATAGTTACTTAACAATTTTAAGCGCCGGTCGCTTAACACGACTTGCAATCGATGACACAGTTCCCGGCACTTTAGGTTTGTCTGCATCGGTGACAGAAAGGTTTGGAGGACTATCTGGATCAGGTATGCCCGGTTCAAAACCAAAACCCATGCCTTCACCACTTTCTTTGGCATATACCGCCATCACTGCCAATATTGGCACATAGACATGCATAGGCACACCACCAAAACGAGCATTAAACTCTACAGCCTCGTCACCCAAGCTTAACCCTTCAACGGCACTAGGCGAAATGTTAAGTACGATCTGACCATCAGAAATAAACCGATCAGGCACCATAACGTCATTGATGGTTGCATCAACAACGATGTGCGGCGTGGAATCATTATCCAGAATCCACTCATGCAGAGCACGCAACAAATAAGACCGGCTTGGAGTCATCATTCTGACGGGCTCAATTAAAGGCGGATTTCATGCTCGAGTTCAGACAAACTTTCCTGAAACCCTTCGCGGGAGAAGATACGCTCCATATATTCAAGCATAGGTGCAGCTTGTTGCTCTGGCAGATCTATACCCAACTGCGGTAAGCGCCACAAAATAGGTGCGATACAACAATCAACCAAAGTAAACTCATCACTCATGAAGAAGTCTTTTTCGGTAAAGATAGGTGCCGTAGATATTAAGCTTTCACGTAACTCTTTTTGCGCTTGTACGATTTCCAATTCATCATCAGACGTCATAATAATGTCGGCAAGGCGACACCAATCACGTTCAATACGGTACATGTACAAACGACTTTCAGCACGCGCAACCGGGTACACCGGCAATAAAGGCGGATGTGGAAAACGTTCGTCCAAGTATTCCATCATCACATTGGCTTCGTAAAGCACCAGCTCACGGTCTACCAAAGTCGGTAAACTGTTATAAGGGTTAAGGTCTGCCAGATCTTCTGGCTTATGCTCAGCGTCAACATCAATAATGTCGACGGTAACACCCTTTTCTGCTAAAACAATACGCACACGGTGGCTGTAATGATTTGAACCATCAGAAAAAAACGTCATGGAAGAGCGTTTAGCGACTACACCCATTTAGATATACCTCAATAATAAACAATAGCGCTAAGCGC
>JBLHQO010000063.1:0-6269 GCA_047625285.1 Oceanospirillaceae bacterium | reverse complement strand
TGCAGCCGTTTGTTAGGTTTTATTTTATTTTTCAATAGCATATAAATTATAGACACTAATTATACGCGCCGTAATACCACCATTAGCAATACCTGCTGCATGCCAGTCATCGGCAATCGCTGTGGTCCTCGCTGAAAAGCCCATAGTGGAGCCATTGCCGTTGCTAGCGGGCTCTCCATTAATGGGGTTACTCAACGCAAAAACGCCACTTTTAGTAGAATAAAAGCAGCGCCCTTTTGCGTCTATAACCCCTGGTTTATGGCCCATGGCGCAAAGAATAGCATCATAAAAAGTCTTTGATTCTTGTACGTTATTTGCACCAACCATAATATGACTAAACATTTATTAACGTCCTCGTAGAACCATAAATTATAACTAATTTAGATTAATACAATACGCTAAAACGAAGGAGCATGTCATATAGAGACCTGTGGGTCGCTGCACAACGAAAACATATTTTGGTTAACTGAGTAAGCCATAAACTGAGCGAGGATGTGCATTGCCTTGTTTAATAATATTCATGGCGGCCAGCTTATAAAACGGGCTGCTATCAACCTTCTCATAAAGCCACTTACAGCTATAGACCATTTTGATAAGATGCACTTCTGTGTATTGTCGAGCCTGCTCAGCAAGTAACTGCCAGTCTGTATCGTCAATTTCCGGCTGCACAGCAGGATCAATTTCTGGTAGTTGTAGCGGCGCACCTTTTTCTACATACAATGCGGTAAGCCAAATCCAATAGCGTCGCCAAAGTTGTACGTATACGGCTTGGCTGGAACTATCTGCCTCACCCCTTATGGTTAAATCAACCAGTGCCTGTACGGATGTAACGGCGTGTAGGGTAGTCAAGGCTGGTTCAAACAAATACAAGCGCAGTGCGCTCAGGCTGATTTGTTCCATGCTCACGTCGAGGTTTTCGTTATTTATCTCAAAACCACTGAATAAAGTAGCAGTTTGCAATCCTGGCTGGGCACACAAACGTTCAGATATATGAAGTGAGCCGTGTTGCCAAATGCCCGCTGGCGTTTGTAACAATAGCTGATCTGATGTTCGAGATATTAATTGCCAATTCTGTTGTGCCGACATTGGTTTGACAGGTTGAGGAGGCTGACGCAAGTCAGACTGGTAGAGGTCAAGGTAACGGATTGCCATGTAAGCTAGCGCGTCAGCAATCAACCCTTTGTCACCGTGCAGGCTGGCAAAGCTGAGCTTAATCATTGGATGGAACAGCCCCATGGGTAAACCATCCTGCATTGCGCCTAATGCAACGGCAATATAACCCTGGTATGTAAGGTTGGTTTCTAACCCCCCTAAGAAGACCCGGCGAAATTCGATCAGATACCGAGGCTGTCCAATAAATTCAATCCAGTTGTCGGCCTGAACAATATGGCTATCTACCAGCCCAAGGTCTTCCCTCATGTGTGCCCGGCGGCGTGGCCACATGGTGCGGAATGCTGTTATTTGCTCGTCGCTGGCGCCTAACCCCTGCAGTGATAAAATAGTCATGGGGTAATGATTAGACATACCACCACGGGTAACACCACCTAGGTTTGGATGAAAAGCACCATCCAAGCGCAGTTCTTCATTAACCAATGTTGACATAGTGTTGGATACTTGAAAATTAGCGGGCTTAGCTTCAAGGGCATTTTTTATCGACTTGGAAAGGTTCATACAGCCGCACCTTTGTTAGCAAGAAAAACCGAATCAAACCCAACTGGCACAATGCCATGAGGGTTGCGTAATGGGCTTACTGAATGATAACCCCGCCGATAGATGTCCAGCTCTATGGTGTTAGCTACGCCAGGCTGGCAACACAAGTCCTTCAAATACCTCGACAAATGGGTATAGTCTCGCAAGGCTTTAAGGTTGCATTTAAAGGCACTGAAATAACCCACATCAAAACGCACTAGGGTAGGTAATAGTCGCCAGTCGGCCTCAGTAAGCTGATCCCCAAGCAGGTAACGGCGGCTACTTAAACGCTGTTCTAGCTGGTCTAGGGCGGCAAATACTTTAGTGACAGATTCGTTGTATGCCTGTTGAGATCGAGCAAAACCCGTTTGATACACACCATTATTAAGATTGGCATAGATATACTCATTGAGCTCGTCTATTTCATTAGCCAATTGTGCCGGGTAGAAATTCTGTGTATCACCTGTGATGTCATTAAAGGCAGTATTAAACATGCGGATTATTTCTGCCGATTCGGTACTTACAATGGTTTGTTCATGTTTGTCCCACAATACAGGTACGGTGACCCGCCCGGTATAGTCGGCGGCCGCTTTGCTATACAGTTGATGTAATGCGTTGAAACCATAAATCTCATCGGTAAAGCGTGATTCATCCGTATCAAACACCCAGCCGTGATCAGTGCGTAATGGTTTTACCAGTGACAAAGACACCACATGTTCAAGCTGCTTTAGTTGCCGGTAAATGAGGGTTCTGTGGGCCCATGGGCAATTAATGGCGGCGTATAGATGATAGCGCCCAGGCTGCGCCTTAAATCCTGCAGCACCCGTTGGGCCCGCACTGCCATCTTTAGTAATCCAGTTACGAAAAGCCGCTGTGCCCCGCTGAAAGTGACCGTCCGACTGCTGATACTGCTGCTTTTCAAACTCGATTAGCTGTGTATCATCCAGCCACTGACCATTGATTAATTTACCCATACTATTTATCCCCTCCCTCACCTAGTGCTTGTTAGTACTGATTAAAGCGACGCACGGTTATGTGGTTGATTAAAGTCGATCACCGGGCCTGCAGGTATAATCAATGTTGGGTTAATGGTTTCATGGCTACCGTAATAGTGCGCCTTGATGTGGTCTATATGTACGGTTTGCGCAATGCCTGGCACTTGATACAGGTCTTTTAGGTAACCCCAAAGATTAGGGTAATCTACAATGCGGCGCAGGTTACATTTAAAATGACCCACATAAACGGCGTCAAAGCGCACTAGCGTGGTAAATAGGCGCCAATCTGCTTCTGTAATGCTACTACCAGTAAGGTAGCGCTTGTCGGATAAGCGAGTTTCTAAGGTGTCTAAGGCGTTAAACACCTCTGCCACTGCCTCGTCGTAAGCAGTTTGGGTGGTGGCAAAGCCCGCTCGGTAAACTCCATTATTGATGGCTGGGTAGATATAATCGTTAAGTTCATCAATCTGGGCCAGTAGTTCTGGTGGGGATAAATCACCTGCTATTGCACCTACCTCATCAAATGCCGAATTAAACATACGGATAATTTCGGGCGACTCATTGCTTACAATGGTGTTGGTTTTTTTGTCCCATAACACCGGCACCGTTACACGGCCGGTATAATCTGCCATGGCATGGGTGTATACCTGATGCATCCTACTAGCATTATTAATGGGGTCACCCACTACCTGGTCACCTGGTTCAAAGGTCCAGCCCTCGTCACCCATAAAAGCGTTAACCACAGACAAAGAAATCATGTCTTCTAGGCCTTTAAGCTTGCGGTAAATCAGAGTTCGGTGAGCCCAAGGGCACGCCAGTGATACATACAGGTGGTAGCGGTTGGCTTCTGCCTTGAAACCGCCCGTGCCAGAAGGCCCAGCGCTGCCATCTGCCGTTACCCAGTTGCGAAAGCTTGGCGCTTTACGCTCAAAGCGTCCACCAGTAGATTTAGTTTCATACCAGTCGGTATGCCATTGCCCATTCACAAGTAAGCCCATAGTTAATCCCTAAAATCGGTTATGTTTAAAGTCGTCAAATGCCTGTAGCACTTGTTCTTTGGTGTTCATTACAAATGGCCCACCTCTGGCAACGCTTTCGTTAATAGGCGTTGCAGCCACTAACAAAAACCTAGCACCACGGGAGGCTGCAGATATGCTAACCTGGTCACCATCACTCAATACGCCCAGCTGTCTGGCGGGCAAAGTACTCGCCTTGTCGCCAACCAACACTTCGCCTTCAATGGCATAAATAAAGGCGTTGTCACCCAACTTAATACGTTGTTTAAATTCACCATTGGCTGCTAGGGTAACGTCCATATAGATGGGTTTAATGTCCTCTCGTTTTACTGGGCCATTAGTTCCGCTATCTGTAGTGCCTGCAATCACTCGTACCTGGCTGCCATCTTGCTGCACTTCCATGGCGATGTCTTGGGCAATGAACTCTTGATACGCTGGCTTACACATTTTGTCTTTGGCGGGCAAATTCACCCACAACTGAAAACCCTTAAGTAAGCCACTTTCTTGTTCTGGCATTTCTGAGTGCACTATGCCCTTGCCTGCTGTCATCCACTGCACGCCATGGGCTGCAATAACACCTTCGTTACCCATGCTGTCTTTATGGCGCATACGGCCAGCTAACATATAAGTGACCGTTTCAAAGCCCCTATGGGGATGATCTGGAAAACCACCCATGTAGTCTTGTGGCTGGTCACTCTCAAAGGCATCTAATAGTAAAAACGGGTCTAGCATGTTTAGCTGATTAGTACCGATGATACGGGTCATTTTAACGCCATCACCGTCGGAGGCAGGCATGCCAGCTGTGCTATGAAGCAGCTCCCGAGGTATTTTTTGGTCTTGCTTATTGGTTGTCATATTGAGCCCTTTTACTTGTTTACTCTTGCTTTTACTTGCCTTTACTTGCCTAAAATTAAGGCCTATGTTTTCGCAGTCTTCACACGGTTATCCAGTGCATAAGTGCCTGGGCCATGGGCTACTAGCAATAGAAAACCACCGGCAATGGTCACGTTTTTCATAAAACTAGTCATTTCTGCCTGGTTGCTAAAGTCGGCATGAAACATCACTGCCGACAACACGCTAAAACCAGCCAACGCGAAAGCCACCAGTTTTGTTTGCCAACCCAAAATGATGGCCAACCCACCTAGTACTTCAAGGGCAATCACAAGGGGAAGTAGGGCCCCAGGTACACCCATGGCATCCATATAACCTTGGGTGCCTGCGTAGTTGCCAATCTTACTCAAGCCTGCCATAACGAACATCATCGCTAGTAGCAAACGACCAGTAGGTGCAGCAAACGTTTGTAGCTTATTCATAATAGTACTCCAATGTAATTAAGGTTAAGTGGTAAGTGAGTCAGTTTTTAGTTCAGTTTAGGTGAGTTGATATCTTACACCTTGACTAAATACGGAAAAACACCAAAAATAAGGAAACATTGTTCGTTAAAAGAGAACTATAGGCATGGGCCAATTAGAAGATATGCAGTTATTTGTGAGAATAGTTGAAGCGGGCAGCATCACTCAGGCGGCCGCCCAACTTAACCTAGCCAAATCTGCTGCCAGCAAACGCCTTGGCGATTTGGAACATAGGCTGGGTACTAAACTTATCAACCGCACTACCCGCACATCTAGCCTCACTGAAGCTGGTAGCCAGTATTACCAACGATTAAAGGTGTTGCTGGGCGACGTAGATGCGTTAAACGAAGACATGGCATGCAAAACCCAAGTGCTTTCTGGGTCTTTGAAGCTAGCCCTGCCCCTATCTTTTGGCCTTACCCACCTAACGCCTGCAATCAATTTATTTATGCTACAAAACCCCCAGCTAAAGATTGAAATGGATTTTTCTGACCGCAGGGTTGGTATTATAGAGGGTGGTTTTGATCTAGCACTGCGTATTGGTGCGTTGGAGGACTCTAGCTTACAAGCTAGAAAAATCACCTCCATAAAGCAGGTGGTTTGTGCCAGCCCAGGTTACCTAAAACAATGGGGAACACCCAACACGCCTGCACAGCTAAAAGACCATCGACTACTTCAATATGGCAACTGGGCCTTGGCAGGAATACCCTTAATGGACCAAGCAGGCAAGCAACATTTAGTGAATGCAGAACCTTATATCACGGCCAACAATGGCGATGTATTAAAAAAGATGGCACTTGCCGGACATGGCATTGTTATATTGCCAACCTTTATTGCATGGGATGCTTTGGCTAAAGGCGAACTGGTGCCTATATTGGATCATTACTCATTGCCAACCATGCACGCCTACGCCGCCTACCCACCTACAAGATACCTACCACACAAGGTAAGGCGGTTTATTGATTTTCTTATTGAACGCTTCGGCGACACGCCTTATTGGGATAGTGAACAGGTAGATGAGATACCTGTGGCCTTATAAGGTGGCTAGTCAAATGAAACTGCATTACATAGTTTCACTTTGTTATAATAGTTTAACGTAGGTTGTTAAGTTCATTAGCCCTAATCAGCTTTTGTAAATCACTGGCTCCACCTACTAGCGTGCCGTTCACAAAAACCTGGGGGTAGGTTGGCCAGCCGCTCCACATTTTAATGGCTAA
>JBLHQO010000062.1:0-6343 GCA_047625285.1 Oceanospirillaceae bacterium | reverse complement strand
GTCGCTCTCGCATTAGTCCCTGAAGCCGTCGCTTTTGCTTTTGTAGCAGGCGTAGATCCATTAGTTGGCTTATATGCTGCCTTTATGGTGGGTTTAATCACTGCCGTTATTGGTGGTCGCCCTGGAATGATTTCTGGCGCAACCGGCGCTTTGGCCGTAGTTATGGTGGCTTTAGTGGCCGATCATGGTGTGGAATACCTCTTTATTACTGTGGTATTAATGGGCATTTTACAAATTACAGCTGGTATTTTCCGACTAGGAAAATTCATCCGTATGGTGCCTCATCCGGTGATGCTAGGTTTTGTTAATGGTTTGGCCATCGTCATATTTTTGGCACAATTGAGCCAGTTTAAGTTCATCGACGATAACGGCAACTTACAATGGCTAGAAGGCATGCAGATGTATGTGCTGATCGGCCTCATTGCCCTTACCATGGCTATTATTCACTTTTTACCTAAATTCACTCGCGCCATTCCATCTTCATTAGCGGCCATTTTGGTGGTCACTTTGTTAGCCGTTGGTTTGAACTTGGACACACGTTCTGTAGGTGATATTGCATCGATTGCAGGCGGCCTACCAAGCTTCCATCTTCCTCAGGTACCCTACAATTTAGAAACCCTTATTATCATTTTGCCTTACGCCATCATTTTGGCTGCCATTGGACTCATTGAATCATTGTTAACACTGACTTTAGTTGACGAAATTACTGGCACCCGTGGTCGTGGCAATAAAGAATGTATTGGCCAAGGCATTGCCAACACTGCAACCGGCATGTTTGGTGGTATGGGTGGTTGCGCCATGATTGGTCAGAGCATGATTAACGTTAATTCTGGTGGCCGTGGTCGTCTTTCAGGCATTAGCGCGGCACTATTTCTGCTGGCCTTTATCTTGGTGGCATCACCCCTTATTGAGATGATTCCTTTAGCCGCCTTAATAGGCGTTATGTTTATTGTGGTGGTAGGCACCTTTGAATGGTCTAGTTTTCGTATTTTGGGAAAAATACCTAAATCTGATGCCTTTGTATTAGTCTTGGTTTCTGGTGTTACGGTAATCACCGACCTTGCTATCGCCGTGGTAGTGGGCGTTATTTGTTCGGCTTTAGTATTTACATGGAAATATGCCAAACATACGCAGGTAACCCATCAAGACGTGGATGGCAGCCGTATCTATTACTTACGGGGCCCCATCTTCTTCGGCTCAGTACAAAACTTCTTAGAGTTATTTGACCCAAGCCAAGACCCGAATGATGTGATTATCGACTTTGAGCGCTCCCGCGTAGCTGATCACTCAGGTTTGGAAGCCATTGATACCTTGGCCGAGCGTTACTCACGTGCCGGCAAGACCTTACACCTACGTCACCTTAGTTCAGATTGTAAGCGTCTATTATCTAAGGCGGGCAACATGGTGGAGCTGAATGTGATTGAAGACCCAGATTATAAAGTCGCTACCGACACACTAGACTAAATACCCACGCGTCTTCGCGTACACTATCAACGCCGGGATAATAGTCTCGGCGTTTTTGTATACACTCAAAACCCATAGACTGATACAAACTGATAGCCACTTGATTAGACTGTCGCACTTCTAAAAACACCGTTTTTACCTGCCTGCTCACCAAACCTTCAATCAATGTTTGCAACAATTGACGCCCAAAACCCTGCCCTCTAAAAGACTGATCTACCACCACATGTTGTACATCCGCTTGATCAAAGGCATAACTTGCTACAGCATAAGATACCACCTGACTGGTGGATTTATCGACCCCGACGCTAGCTAGGTAACTACCCCTTAAAACACCCTCCAAAACCTCTTTTAGATCTTTGCTAGACCAAGCAGCCTCGTTTTCAGCCAACAAAAAGTTCATAATCTGATCAATATCGTCTTTCACTAAAGCTCGAATCATCATCATTCATTAAACCGTTCTGAGAAAGTTAAGGGCTATTAGGGGGAGTTAAGGCGCTTTAAGCAATGATTGTAAGTGTATCCATGTTTCAGCCTTAAGGCTCGGCACAGCTAATAGCTGGTGTAAGCTGTGGCTATACACCGCTTGAATCGTCATATCAAACAGTTCAATAGGGCCACTTTCACCCAACGCCATGTCAGGCTTAAGTAATTGTACAGCCGCAGGCCCCATAACCAACAATCTGCTGCATGAATGATCTTGTAACAACTTTATTAGGCTGTATTTAAGCCCACTTTGCGCCCCCATCAAGGAGTGATCGGCGTGGGGGCCGGGCACTAACGGCCAGTTAAATTCCATCGTTGCCGCCGGCATTGTTTGTATGCTGGTGTCCGTTAACCTAGACCTTAAGGCATTAACGATGGCCGTTTGTAAGCGCTGTATAGGGCTACTCATGGCGGCACCTTCTTGCACCGGTATATCGTTCACCACTACCACGCCATTATCATACCAAGACAAGCCTAAGTGTAGGGGTGCTAACCTATCAGCATTAGCGGCCGTCACTGGTATCGGGCGAAGAGCCTTCGAGGTTGGCAGTACTGTATCCGGCGCCTGTACTGATGACGTATCTGGAGCTTTAGCAAGATGCAGCTTATTAGTTGTGGCCGTCAGTGCGCCTAAGGCCTCAGCTAGCGCTGCTGTTTGAACTTGGGGATCGATCGCTTTTGGCTGCTGACCATGACCCTGACTATAGAAAGGCGACGAGGTGGTAGATGGCATAGAGTGCCCAGCAGCCTCCACGGGCAACGGTGACCCAGCAGACACCATGGCTGATGAAACAAGCATATCGTTTGCTAGGGTGCCATTACTCGCCTGCACCGATGCATCTTGCCACAGCACAGTATTAATTTGGCTACCAACCAAGGGTTCAGTAGGTAACCAACTGGTAACCCCTAGCGCTTGCAAATATTGTAACCGCGAAGCTTCATCAAGTACGGGAAACATAACCATAGTCTATTCTACTACTTCATTAAACTTGTGGATGAGCTTTTTTAGCACCACTGTCTAGGGTATTTAAGGCATGGATATACGCCTTAGCAGAGGCAATAATAATGTCTGTATCTGCCCCTAAGCCGTTGACCATACGGCCTGATTTTTCTAACCGTACTGTGACTTCGCCCTGGGAGTCTGTACCACTAGTAATGGCGTTAACGCTGTATAGCTCCAAACTAGTATTAGACTGAGCCAACTGTTCAATCGCCTTAAATACCGCATCTACAGGGCCGCTGCCAGCAGCACTTGCATCGGCTTCTACACCGTCAATCATGAGTTTAATCTGAGCTACAGGTGTTTCACCAATTTGCGACGTCACAGAAAGTGAAGAGAGTTTAAAGCGTGTATTTTTGGCGGTTTCAATACCCGACTCACTCACTAAAGCCTGTAAGTCTTCGTCAAATATTTCGTGTTTTTTGTCCGCCAACTCTTTAAAGCGCCTAAAGGCATCGTTCAACTCGGCATCGTTAGCAAAACTGGTGCCTAGTTCCTCTAAACGCGCACGAAACGCAGCACGGCCAGAGTGCTTGCCCATAATCATTTTATTATCGCTCCAACCTACATCCTGAGCGGTCATTATTTCATAGGTTTCACGATGTTTGAGCACGCCGTCTTGATGGATACCTGATTCGTGCGCAAAGGCGTTGGCACCCACGATGGCTTTGTTGGGCTGAACCGGGAACCCCGTCACGCCAGATACCAAGCGAGACGTAGGCACAATGTGTTTGGTATCAATATTGGTAGTCACATACAAAGCGTCTTGACGGGTGCGTATCGCCATCACGATTTCTTCCAATGAAGCGTTACCTGCACGCTCACCTAGGCCATTAATAGTACACTCCACCTGTCGCGCGCCGTTATTCACAGCCGACAAAGAGTTGGCAACCGCAAGCCCTAGGTCATTATGACAATGCACCGAGATGATAGCTTTGTCTATATTAGGCACCAGGTTCATCAAACGGGCGATAGTAGCACCAAATTCCTCTGGCACTGCGTAACCCACTGTGTCGGGAATGTTGATAGTACGCGCACCAGCGTCGATAGCCGCTTCTACAATTCGACACATAAAATCAAATTCAGTGCGGCTAGCGTCTTCCAAGGAAAACTCAACATCATCCATTAAATTACGTGCGCGCTTAACTGCATAAACAGCCCGTTCTAACACTTGCTCAGGCTGCATTTGTAACTTGTACTTCATATGAATTGGAGAAGTGGCAATAAATGTATGAATACGGCCAGAGTTGGCATTTTTTAGCGCTTCCCCTGCACGATCAATATCGCCATCTAATGCGCGGGCTAAACTACATACTGTGCTATCTTTAATATGATCTGCCACGGATTTTACACCTGCAAAATCCCCTGGGCTGGCGATGGCAAAACCGGCTTCAATAACGTCTACACGCATTTTTTCAAGCATTTTGGCGATACGTAATTTTTCATCTTGCGTCATGGATGCGCCGGGGCTTTGCTCCCCGTCACGTAGGGTGGTATCAAAGATGATGACACGATCGTTGCTGCTCATGGCCGAAGCTCCAAATTAACGCCTTATTAGCGTAGATAAAGGGGGAAATATGGTCCAAACTGAGGCCCATAAGATAACGCCTAATATAGCCCTTGGCCCAGTCTCTGGCAATACACAAAAGGACTCAAACACCATGCAAGCTAACGATAACTACTCATTCGACGCCATTGTGGATCGTCACAATACAAACTCTTTAAAGTGGGACAAATATAAGCACCAAGACGTGATTCCTTTATGGGTAGCAGATACAGACTTTAAAGCTGCGCCAGTTATTCAACAGGCCTTAGAAGATCGCGTGAAACATGGTGTCTTCGGTTATACTCGAACAGACGATCAGCGCAATCAAGTAGTGGCTGATTATTATCAAAAAAAATACGGCTGCCACGTAGAGGCAAATTGGGTCGTTTGGGTGCCCGGCATTGTAGCCAGCTTAAGCCTTGCTATACGCAGCTTATCCAAGCAGCACAGCCAAGTATTTACACCGGACATCGTCTATCCTCCTTTTCATACTACGCCAGAAGCGGCCGGTAAACAGGCTAACCATTTAGCCATGACCTATGCTCAAGACAGAGTACGTATAGACATAGATGCGTTAGAAAAGCGTAACGCTCAAGATGCCCGAGTGATGTTATTTTGTAACCCGCAAAACCCCGGCGGCGCAATTTACACCCGCGATGAGTTGCAACGTATTGATGCCTATTGTGAAGCTAATAACTTGATCTTAGTGTCTGATGAAATCCACGCCGATATTATCTTGGATGAAGATAAACAACATATCCCCTATTTAGAGGTTAGTGAACATGCTCATAATAATTCCATTGTTTTAGGTGGTGCTAGCAAAGCCTTTAATGTGGCTGGCCTTGCTTGTTCGTGGGCGGTAATCCCTAATGACAAATTACGCCAGGCCTTTATAAATGAAATGCATGGCATTATTTCTGAAATCAATCCATTCGGTTATACCGCTACTCTTACCGCACTCACCCATGGTGATGAGTGGCTGGCCACCATGAATGGGTATTTACGTGATAATCGTGATTATTTGATGGAACAACTGAACGCCATTAAAGGCCTACGTATGTTGCCCTTAGAATCCACTTTTTTAGCTTGGGTTGATGTGTCTGAACTGCAGTTAGAGGACCCGTGCGCTTTCTTCGAAGCTGCCGGTGTAGGCCTGTCACCAGGTAGTAATTTTAATGACCCAAATTTTCTACGGCTTAATTTTGGTTGCCCTAAATCGGTGTTAGAAGAAGCCGTTATACGTATTAAAAAGGCCCTAGCTTAGATTTAGGTTAGATTTAGGTTAGATTTAGGTTGGATTTAGGTTGGAACTTGATAACCTGAAAACTCATGTTGCTGTAATGCCAACACAGCAACATGGATTTCTTGTGCATGTTTAGCTTCAACAGCAAGTCGCTGCTGGGTGTACTTTTGTTTGGCTTTGTTCTCCAGTTGCTTCCATTGTTCCTTGATCGGCATGTGCTCAGTTGCACTATAAATTACTGCAATAACCTGATATTTCTCGTGCTTTAGTAAATCTGGCTCAACCTGATCTAACAACTGTTTTAAACGAATGCACCCTTCTGTTGGTTCACATTGTTTATCGACCATAGCCCTAGCAATCAAAATTATACTTTCTACACGGTGGGTGTATTGTTTTGCCAGCATATTTTGCAAACCAACAATTCGTTGCTGATTAAGTTTTAAAGCCTTTCTCTGCCGCACAACAATTGCGGCAATTACTACAGACATGCCGATACAAAAAAGTATAAGAAGTAAGATTAAGGTGTTGGTAGGCATTGTTATATGACCTTGGTGATGTAGCGCTTATTGTATCATGCTGATATACAAAAGAAGTCGTTTGGCGATGA
>JBLHQO010000061.1:0-6423 GCA_047625285.1 Oceanospirillaceae bacterium | reverse complement strand
GCCAACTGTCCCCACACCGGGTTGGGCCACGCCGCATCGTGCTTAAAACGCCCAATCACGTGTATATGTAACTGACTAACAACGTTACCTAAGGCACCAATATTAAGCTTATGTGGCGTGTAGAGGTTGGTTATCATAGCCGCCACTTGGTTAATTTCGTGTAATACCTGTTGTTGCTGAGCCATTGGCAAAGCTGTGAGCTCTGTGGTATCGCCAATTTTTGGCACCAAAATAAACCAAGGTACGCTGGCGTTATTCATCAATAATAAACGGCATAAGCCCAAGTCGGCTACAAATTCACAATCTGATGCTAGACGAACATCTAGTTTAAATTGATCATTCGTATGTTGTTCTAAGTGATCCATACCTATCTGTCTCTATGGTGTATTTTATAACCTAATAGCCTTTGGCGGGCATTCAAATGCCTAGCTGCTTAGATTGGCTAGTTAGATTAGCACCTATTAGTGTTCATTAACGCCTATTAGCATCAAAACAGCGCTTTCAAGCTAGGTTTAATGGCAGGCTTAAATGTATAATACGCCCTCAATTAATGCAGGTGTACCACATGACAAAAAAGCTATTTATTAAAACCCATGGTTGCCAGATGAATGAATATGATTCTTCACGCATGGCCGACCTACTGGGCGATAGCCATGGCATGGAGATCACCCACAACGAAGCAGATGCAGACGTATTATTGCTTAATACCTGTTCTATTCGAGAAAAAGCTCAAGACAAGGTTTATCACCAGCTAGGCCGCTGGCGCAAACTAAAAGAAGCCAACCCACACGTGAAAATTGGTGTGGGCGGCTGTGTAGCCAGCCAAGAAGGCGAAGCTATTTCCAAGCGAGCACCTTTTGTAGACATGATCTTTGGGCCACAAACATTACACCGTTTGCCAGACATGATCGACGCAACCGACGCTGGCGCCAAGGGCGTAGTGGACATTAGCTTCCCCGAAATCGAAAAGTTCGACAACCTCCCCGCTCCTAAGGTTGAAGGCGCACAAGCCTTTGTTTCTATCATGGAAGGTTGTTCAAAATACTGCTCATTTTGCGTAGTGCCATATACCCGTGGTGAAGAAGTAAGCCGCCCACTAGCCTCTGTATTACTAGAAATAGAGCAGCTGGCAGAACAAGGCGTACGCGAAGTGAACTTGTTAGGCCAGAACGTTAACGCCTATCAAGGCGAAACCGATGATGGCGACACAGTAGATTTAGCCGAGATGATTGCCTTAGTCGCTAACGTTGATGGTATCGACCGTATTCGTTTTACCACCAGCCACCCGGTTGAATTTTCTGACAGCCTCATAGATGCTTTTGGTCAAATACCAGAGCTAGTTAGCCATTTGCACTTGCCGGTGCAATCGGGTTCCGACAAAATATTAATGGCCATGAAACGTGGCCACACTGCTATAGAATACAAATCTAAGATGCGCCGCATCCGTAAGCAGCGTCCAGATATTAGCTTTTCATCAGACTTCATTATCGGTTTTCCTGGCGAATCTGACGCCGATTTCCAAGCCACAATGGATTTAATTGCCGACATTGGCTTCGATTTATCGTTTAGCTTTATATACAGCAAACGTCCGGGCACTCCCGCTACCGATTTACCAGACAACACCGATGAGGCCACCAAAAAACAACGTTTAACCCTGTTACAGCGCCGTATTGATAGCCAATCTTTTGATATTAGTAAGGCCATGGTGGGCAGCCTACAACGTGTTTTAGTGAATGGTTATTCCAAAAAAGACCCTGGTAAACTTACCGGCCGCTCAGAAAACAACCGCTCGGTTAACTTTGCTAGCAACAATGCAGACTTAATTGGTAAATTTGCCCAAATTCATATTTTGGAAGCCTTCCCTCACTCTTTACGGGGCAACCTTGTAGCATCTGAATTAGACGGGCTTGCACCTGTTGGCCCAATTGTTCGACAATAACTAGGTATGACTAACTCTACTCATAGCTCAAAAAGCTCCGGCGCTAACAATAGTGGTTCTATTTTTAGCTTGCTCCCAGATAACCCTAAACACCTTGCCAGTTTGCAAGGTCAGTTGGATGGCAACCTGCGCATCATTGAACAGCGCCTACAATTGAGCATTAGCAACCGCGGTAATCGCTTTCATTTAGAGGGCACAACCGCCGCCTGCATTGCCGGTGAAAACGTATTACAACAACTTTACCGTGAAGCCCAGCAGACCCGCGAAGTGACCCCAGAAATGGTGCATCTCGCCTTAGTGGAAACTCAACAAACTATGACAGAAACCAGCGTTCACTCAAGCTCAAGCGCCAACATAGGTGCCAACAAGGCAGCCCCAAAAGCTAACCAGCCACAAGATACTGGGCTTAGCATTCGTACCAAACGCACCACCATTAAACCTCGTGGTGACACCCAACAAAGTTACGTTCGCTCCATCCGTAAGTATGACATTAACTTTGGTATTGGGCCTGCAGGTACAGGCAAAACCTACCTTGCCGTCGCTTGTGCTGTAGAAGCGCTAGAGCGTGAAGAAGTGCGTCGTATATTGCTAGTACGCCCAGCCGTAGAAGCGGGCGAAAAACTAGGCTTTTTACCCGGTGACTTAGCGCAAAAAATAGACCCCTACTTACGCCCGCTTTACGACGCTCTGTATGAAATGGTTGGTTATGAATCTGTAGTTCGTATGATAGAAAAGAACGTTATAGAAATAGCACCTTTGGCTTACATGCGTGGCCGCACGCTAAATGACAGCTTTGTGATCTTGGATGAAAGCCAAAACACCACCCGCGAACAAATGAAGATGTTCCTCACCCGTATTGGTTTTGGTTCTACCGCTGTTATTACTGGTGACGTTACCCAGATTGATTTGCCAAAAGGCACAGCGTCTGGCCTTAAGCATGCCATTGAAGTATTAGACGGTGTAAAAGACATCGGTTTTACCCACTTTTTGTCTAGCGACATCGTACGTCACCAACTAGTTCAGCGTATCGTAGATGCTTATGACGCATTTGAAAAAAAACAGTCATGATCATAGATTTACAAATTGCTAGTGAAAACAAACAGCTACCCACATTAGCTCAACTAGAACAATGGGCACAGCTGGCACTACAAACACCAGATTCTGACGCCGAAATAACCATTCGTATGGTTGACGATGCGGAAAGCCATGAACTAAATTTACAGTATCGCGGCCAAGACAAACCCACCAATGTACTGTCTTTTCCTTTTGAACAGCCAGACTTTAACGACCCTGAATTGGCTGCAGAAATGGCCGCCGAGTTAGGCGGTTCTGGCTATTTAGGAGACCTTGTTGTTAATGCTCAATTGGTAGCCCAAGAAGCCGTGCAACAACATAAAACTGTTGCCGACCATTGGGCCCACCTAATTATTCACGGCACCTTGCATTTACAGGGTTTCGACCACATTGAAGACAACGAAGCAGAAGCCATGGAAGCCCTAGAGGGCCAACTATTAGCTACGCTCAATATCGCCAACCCTTATGTTGCTAAAGAAAGCGACTAAGGGTATAAATTGGTTTCATTAACTTTTTAGGAAAACACACCCCTCATGAACGACGACGCGTCGACCAACAGTCAGGACAAACGCTCCTGGCTGGATAGACTTTCTTTTTTTCTCAGTGACAGGCCCAGCACCAAAGAAGAATTACTAGAACGAATCCGCCAAGCTGAAGAAGACCAAATTCTCGACCGCGAAGCCCTCGACACCATCGAAGGTGCCTTACAAATGTCACACATGCAAGTGCGTGACATTATGGTTCCACGCCCTCAAATGGCCGTGGTAAAAGCCGACCAAAGCACCCAAGAGTTCATGCAAACCATCACCGAAACGTCTCACTCACGCTTCCCTGTTATTGGTGAATCTCCGGACGAAGTGATCGGTATTTTATTAGCCAAAGATTTATTGCCTCTTGCGTTTGCTAAACAAATGGACAACTTTGACCTCAACGCCATGTTGCGTAAGCCTATTTTTGTGCCCGAGAGCAAACGACTTTCCGTTTTACTCAACGAATTTCGCACCAACCGTTATCATATGGCCATAGTGCTTGATGAGTACGGCGGCGTTGCCGGCCTTGTCACCATCGAAGATGTATTAGAACAAATTGTTGGCGAAATTGAAGACGAAACAGATTCCGAAGAAGACGATGGTAACATTCGGCCTTTTGCTGGCGACGGTTTCTTAGTTAAAGCCGTCACCACTATTGAGGATTTTAACGAACACTTTGGCACTTATTACGACGAAACAGAATTCGACACTATTGGCGGCATTATCACCCAACAATTTGGCCACTTACCGGCCAAAGAAGAAAAAATTCAAGTAGGCGATCTTAACTTCCTCATTTTGGCTGCAGATAATCGCCGCATTCGGCTTATGCAAGTGAACCCTATTAACAACGATGCTAATGAACCATCGCTGCAAATCTAACTTAGCCATTAGTCTAGTTGCCGGTGCTCTAGCTCCACTAGCTCTCGCACCCATCAATTTATGGCCCATAGCACTACTAAGTATAGCGCTATTTTGGTACAGCCTTAATCAAAGCAAGCACACAAAAAAAGCCATGTTTAATGGTTTTGCTTATGGCTTAGGATATTTTGGTGTAGGTGTAAGCTGGGTGTTTGTGAGCATGGTTAACCATAGCGACACTCATTGGCTGCTAGCCACGCTGCTCACATTTTTATTTTGTGGTGGTTTGGCGCTGTTTTACGCGCTCTTCGCTGGCCTGTTTTTTCGTTTCAAACCACATCACCGATACCCCACGTTATTATTTATAGGCCTTTGGGTAAGCCTAGATTTGTTGCGCGGTTGGTTATTAACGGGCTTTCCATGGTTGTACTTAGGTTACGGTGGCTTAAACACCTTTGTGGCGGGTTACGCACCTATTTTGGGTGTGCATGGCGTTACATTATTGCTACTGATGAGTGCCTTATTAGCCATTGGTGCGCAAGTTAAATTACCTTTACGCTTGGCGCTGCTGACTGGATTATGGCTTGCGGGTTTAGGCCTAAGCACCATTTCTTGGACTCAACCAAGCCCACAAAGCCCTATTACGGTCACCTTATTACAAGCTGACGTTAGTTTAGAAAACAAGTGGCTGCCAGAAACCCTAACACCCACATTACAGTATTATTTTAAACACTCTTACCAGCATTTAGACAGCGACTTAATCGTGTGGCCAGAAACAGCCATTGCTACCTACTGGGACCATATTGCTCCAGCCTTCCAACCCCTTAGAGCGCTTGCTAAAGAAAAAAATACACAAATAATCAGTGGCACGGTAATACGTGAAAGCGCCGATACTGACGCAGACTACTACAACGCACTCATCGCTTTTGGCGCAGAAGATGGCCGCTATTATAAACAGCGTTTAGTGCCGTTTGGAGAGTACATACCACTAGAATCGTGGCTCAGAGGCGCAATAAACTTCTTTAATTTACCGATGTCAGCCTTTAAATTACCGCTACACAAGCAAGGCCTGCTCACCAACAACATAGCGATCGCTGGCAACATTTGTTACGAAATTGCTTACCCACAACTTGTAGCCCGGCAAGCTGAGCAGGCTCAACTTATCCTTACGGTAAGTAACGACACTTGGTTTGAGCGTTCATTAGCGCCATGGCAACATCTACAGATGGCACAAATGCGCGCCATAGAAAACGGTAAACCCGTTGTTAGAGCAACCAATAGCGGAGTTTCTGCATTAATCAATGCAGCTGGAGACATCACTCACATGGCGCCCTTGTACCAACAGGCGCAAGTGACTGGCAAGGTGACTTTGATGGCGGGTAAAACTCCCTACAATACGGGCCTCAATTGGCCCATATTTTTGCTTAGTATGGGTTTAGTCCTGTGTGGGTTCAGGAGAAATTTTGTAGGCTTTGTCCCAATCTGGTTCAAAACCTAAAATCACATTAGGCTGTGGCTGCCTGTGGTTAAAGTGGAAGTTATGCACTTGAGTAAATTGTGCACGAAGATCGTCAGACGCTAGGTTAACCACCTTAGCAGGCACCAAATAGCCCTCTCCACGGGCACGAAATACCATGCGGCACTCGCCTTCTGCCAACAATCGTTGTGCATAGGGTGCTTCGGAAGGACAAAGCGCAGTCATGGTGGATTGAAAGGTATCGGCCTTCTTATAATAATCAGAAGATACTTGTTTCACTACCCATTCGAACCGCTCTATAGGATCTATCACCTTGATAGCATTGTGCTTATATTGAGCGATCAAATGATCCAACTGGTGCTTAAGGATTAAAATGGTGAGTTCTACACCAGTATTGCCTGCTGCACCATAACACACCAAAGGCTTCGCTTCGTCTAAGGGATACCCAGCCGCTTGGCGTGCCGCAAATAGGCGGCTTAAACACTGCCAGTGCATAAATTCTTGTTCTAATGTTTTGTCGCTTGCAATCACTTAGTCATCCTCTG
>JBLHQO010000060.1:0-6936 GCA_047625285.1 Oceanospirillaceae bacterium | reverse complement strand
TCGCCACTGATACGATTAGTAAGTTGGGAAAATTGCATAGGTACCTCGGCAGCATTAGCGCCGTTATTGAACGATCGTACAATAGTATTGAGCACTTGCTCAATAGTCAAATAAAGTCGACAATTAAGGTTAATTATTTTGCTTTTGTTTGGAACTGCTTTGAAGAAGAAATCAGATCGTTTATTGCCTCCAGAAAGGCGTAGTCAACTTATTGAAGCCACAATCTTGTGTTTAATGACAGAAGGGATGAGCGGCTTATCGTCACGAAAAATTTGTACGCAAGCACAAGTTTCTGTGGGTTTGCTCAATCATCATTTTGCTAGCCAAGAAGAGTTGGTGGCAGCGGCCTATGAAGAAATTTCTATGCGTTACCATCAAGCTTTACGGGCGCGCATAGAGGCCGATACACAGAACCAAGGCTCGCCTATCAAAACCCTTGTGGCCTGCGCCTTTGAAGAAGACATCACGTGCCCAGACCAGTTGCGGGCATGGGTGGTATTTTGGTCTAAAACCATAGACTCTGAAGTGATGCGAGCTGTTCATGACCGAATTAACGAAAGGCTGCAATCTTATCTGATAGACGTGCTCGCTCAGTCTTTGCCTAACACTAAGGTGGATTTGCGTATGTTAGCGGTTGAGTACAGTGCATTAGCAGACGGTTTGTGGCTAGATTGGAGCCTTAACGGCAAGCACCAAAGTTCTGAACTATGGCAAACTATTTTGAATCAGTGGTTAGAGCGTACGTTAGCCTTGGCTTAGGTCGCCAGTGTACATCTATTTACCCAGAGGCTTTAGGTACGCGGCCTTCTAACCAATGGAATAACACAACAATAACACCAGTCAGGCATATGTAAACGCCGGCAATAAGCAATAGTGGTTCGTATATTCTGTAGGTTTCCTGGCGAATGATGGTGCCTACACCAAAGATTTCATACACGGTGATGGTGGCTGCTAGTGGCGTGGCTTTAAGGGTGAGTACCAGCTCACCTGCAAGGGTAGGTAATACATTTTGCAACGCTCTGGGCAACCATATACGGCGTAGCAACTGAAAGCGGCTCATGCCGCTGGCAATACCGGCTTCCAATTCACCTTTAGGTACGTTCTTAAACGCCCCACGCATAATCTCGCCTTCATAAGCAGCTACGCTTAGGGTAAAAGCGACCACAGCGTAGGGGAACGCATCGCGTAAATAAGGCCATAAAAAACTAGTGCGTATGCCATCAATATAAGGGAAGATGGAGCCAAGGCCGTAGTAAAGTAACCATAGCTGAATCAATAGTGGTGTACCGCGAAAAGTGGTGCAAAAGGCTCTCGCTGGTAAAGATAAAATCCGTGGCCCGGTGACTTGCACCAAACCAATAGGAATTGCGAGGAGCATGCCAAAAAATACTGCCAGCGCTAGTAGTTGTATAGTGAGCCACGTGCCAGCAAGTAATTTAGGTGCATATTCGCCTAGCCAATACCATTCCATGTTAATGTCCTAAGCTAGTCATACCACGGGTTGAACGGCGCTCTAGCCATTTAAACCCAAGGTTGGAAATGAGGGTGACGGCTAAATATATGGCCGCAGCAATTAAAAAGAACTCCAAATAATAACGTGTACTACCTGCCGCTAAACGAGTGGTTAGCGTAAGTTCTTGAAATCCAACAACAGCTAATAATGCCGTGTCTTTAGTAACGATTAGCCACAGGTTAGACATGCCCGGTAGCGCCAGCGGTATCATAGCTGGAATGGTGATACGTCGGAATAAGGTGAAACGAGACATACCAAAAGCTCGGCCTGCTTCTAACTGACCTTTAGGAATGGCTTGTAAAGCACCACGGATCACTTCCGTGGAATAGGCGCCTTGAACCACACCTAAAACCGCAATGCCAGCCACCAAACCGCTGATATCGACAGGCTTATGACCCAAGCTCATGAGCAGTTCATTTAGTAGGGCCGTGCCCGCATAATACAGTAATAAAATAAGTACCAGTTCTGGTACTGCGCGTACCAAAGTGGTGTATGTGCCAAGTAAAAATCGAGCCACAGGGCCGCCGTTTATTTTACCTAATGCGCCAGCAAAGCCTATGCTAGTGCCTAAAATATAAGCCCCCAAAGCGATTTCTAGTGTGGCTAACAAGCCATAAAAAAGGTTGTCACCCCAGCCCATATCCGAAAACTTAAGTATGTTGAGAAATTCTAGAAATGAGTCCAAAGGAGTCCTTATCTGTTAAAACTAATGCAGATGTCGAGTAAGCAATGTCATCTCGAGCATAGCTGAGAGATCTAAGATCCTTCGGCTACGCTCAGGATGACAAAAGAGTGGCTACTCATAACAAAAGAGCGTGTACTCATGACAAAAGAGCGTCTACGGATGACAAAAGAGCGTCTACTCATGGCAAAACTACACGCCTACTTGTCATGGCTAGCGACAAGGCTAAGTTTTAACCGCCGTAAATGTCGAAGTTAAAGTAAGGTGCAGAGATCTTATCAAAAGTACCATCGGTACGGATTTGATCAATTGCTGCGTTGATCTTGGCTGTAAGATCAGAACCTTTGCGTAAACCAACACCAACACCAGGGCCAAAGACGCTTATATCATGTAAGTCACCTTTGATTTCACAGCACTGGCCTTCGGCAGACGTTAAGAATGGCTGCATAGCCATGCTATCTCCCACTACGGCATCTAGGCGTCCAGCGAACAAATCTTGGTTGTGCTCGTCAAAGTTTTGGTAAGACTTAACCGTAGCACTGTCCATGTGAGCTTCTACATAGTTAGCGTGGGTTGTTGCCACTTGAACACCTACAATCATGCCGTTAACGCTGGCAGCATCTGCACTAATATTTGATTCTTTTGGTGCCACAATAACGGCTGGCGTATTGTAGTACTTGTTAGAGAAATCAATAGTCTTCATACGTTCTTCAGTAATCGACATGGAGTTGATGATGGCATCAATTTTGTTAGAGGTTAATGCCGGTATAAGGCCATCCCATGCTGTCTTCACCCATACGCAGTCTTCATTCATTGCTGCACAGATAGCTTCGGCAATTTCAATTTCCCAGCCCTCTAAATTACCAGAAGCACTTTCAGCAGAAAAGGGCAGATAAGGCGCAGGGTCTATGCCAATACGCATTTCTGCTTGGCTAACACCAGCGACTAATACCAGTGAGGCTGCAGAGCCTAATAGGAGGTTTTTGATTTTATTCATATTGAGTTTTCCTTATTTTTATTAAATGACTTAAACTATTAGTTCACACTGCTTACAAAGGCCCGGCAACGGGCACTTTCCGATTCGTTAAATACTTTTTGTGGGCTGCCTTGTTCTTCTATACGGCCCTCATGTAAAAACATGATTTGATTCGATACATCCCGTGCAAAGCGCATTTCGTGGGTTACCATAATCATGGTTTTACCTTCTTCGGCAATGCCTCGTATCACCTTTAATACTTCGCCTACCAATTCTGGGTCTAGTGCAGAAGTAGGCTCATCAAACAACATCATCTTCGGGTGCATCGCTAAAGCTCGTGCGATAGCGGCGCGCTGCTGCTGGCCGCCAGACAAATGCATGGGGTATTCATCTCGTTTATCCCACAAACCCACACGATGTAGCAAGCGTTCGGCTTCATCTATTGCCTGGGCTTTATTCATACCTAACACGTGAATAGGGGCTTCAATGATATTTTTAAGTACGGTTTGGTGTTGCCACAGATTAAAGTTCTGAAACACCATACCCATGTTGGAACGTAATCGTTGGATTTGTTTTTGACGGGTAGGGCGTAATATACGCCCTTGTATATCTCGTTTAAATTCAATGGCTTCACCTGCAATATTGATGGCGCCTTGGCTTGGCAGTTCCAACAAATTTAAACAACGTAAAAAGGTGGATTTTCCGGAGCCACTAGACCCAATGATAGACCACACTTCGCCCTCTTTGGCGCACATTGATATGCCTTTGAGCACTTCATTGTCACCAAAAGATTTATGTAAGTCTGTCACCTCTAGAGCATCAATGGCGTTGGGCTGCGTGGTCATTAGTATGGCCTTAGTGTTTTTTATTCTTGTTGTACGACCGTTCAATAGTATGCAAGACGTGATGGTTAGTCAACCTTACTGTGAATATTCGCTGTAGTAGAGCAGAACAAGACGAAATAATCATTACAGGCTTTACTTCGTCTTAGCATGTTTGTAGCATCGCACTAACTGAACGATCGTTTAATAACATATTAATAATGTTTGCCAGTGGCTAGATAGTTGCTGCACAGCTAATACACAGATACTACAAGGAAACTCCCCATGCCCAACTTTGGTTGCCAGTCTATGTCTCTACCTCTTCAGCGTGTGTTGATGCGTACACCCAAAAAGAGTTTGTTACACGCCGATCCTAAGCAATGGCACTATGGCCCAACATTTAATGGGGCCAAGGCGTTGGAGCAATATCAGGTGTTTCGTGGTTTAGTAGAGGCCTGTGGTACGCAAATTATAGATATTGAAGACCATGATGATGGTCTGGCTGATTCTATGTTCACCCATGACCCATCTTTGATGAGTGATCATGGTGCTATTATTCTTAACATGGGTAAGCCGTTACGTAAGGCAGAGCCTGCCCTGCATGAACAAGCCTATGTAAAGGCGGGCATACCTATTTTAGGCCGGGTGGAAGGCGCTGGGCAAATTGAAGGAGGGGACTGTATTTGGTTAGACCAAAACACCCTTGTGGTAGGGCGGGGGTTTCGTTCCAACCAAGTGGGTATAGATCAACTCAATGCCATGTTGAATCCCCATGGCGTTAATGTTTTAGGGTTTGATTTGCCCGTTTGGCATGGTGCGGAGGCCTGTTTGCATTTGATGTCGGTGATTTCACCTTTGGCTCCAAAACTAGCTTTAATCCACGCGCCGTTGGTGCCTACTGCACTCTACCAACTCATGCAGTCTATGGGGATCGAGTTGATCGAGGCACCTAGCGATGAATTTATAGCAAGCAGCGGCCTTAACCTCAATGTGCTACCAACGTCGCCTTCTAAGTGTATTATGATTGAAGGTTTTCCTGGCACCAAAGCCGCTATGGAAGCGGCAGGTTGTGAGGTGCACACCTTTTCCGGTGATGCCTTGTGTATTGCTTGTGAGGGTGGCCCTACGTGTTTAACTCGGCCCATTTACCGAGCCTAACTACTGCTATAGTCACTCTATCAGTTACTACATCAGTCATTACGCCACTAACGGCCTATAAAAAATTGATGTAGTGGCGGCATTATATGAGACACTTCAATACCTAGTTCTTGTGCTGCGTGAGTAGGCCAGTATGGATCGCGCAGCATGGCTCTAGCTAGCAGAACAATGTCGGCTTGGCCATTGGCAATAATGCCCTGCGCTTGTTGCGCTTCGGTAATTTCTCCTACAGCCATACTCATTAAACCAGTACTTTGGCGTACGTCTGCGGCCATGCCTACTTGTTGAGCGATACCGCCATTGATAGACCCACGCGAAGCAGGTGTGGCACCGCCAGAGCTACAATCGACTAGGTCTACTCCTAAGTCTTTCAGCCATGAGGCCACTTGAATGTTGTCTTGTACACTAAGCCCGCCTTCTACCCAGTCGGTCATGGATAGTCGTACGGATAAAGGCAGCCGTTGAGGCCAAACTGCGCGAACTTTTTCTGTCGTTTCCAATAACATACGGGCACGGCTTTTTAGGTTGCCACCGTAAGCGTCTGTGCGGGTGTTTACCAGCGGCGACAAAAAGCTATGTAACAAGTACCCATGGGCGCAGTGGATTTCAAGAAACTCATAGCCTGCTTCTAGTGCCCGTTTGGTTGCAGCCACAAAAGCGTTTTGTACCTGCTCTATGTCGTTTTGCTGCATTGGTTTTGGGGCTTTCCATAAACGCGTACCATCGTCATCAAAGGGCTGATCTGTTGGCCCCAGGGTGGCCCAACCGCCTTCAGCCTCTGTAAGTTGTTGACCGCCTAGCCATGGTTGAGCGCTGCTGCCTTTACGGCCGGCATGAGCAAGCTGAACGCCAGACACTGCGCCTTGATCTTTTATGAAGGCGGTAATAGGTTTTAAAGCTTCAACTTGACTATCATTCCATAGGCCCATGCATGCTGGGGTAATGCGGCCTTCTGGTAACACCGCAGTGGCTTCGGTGATAACCAGTGCTGCGCCCCCCACGGCTTTGGAACCTAGCTGTGACATGTGCCAAGCTTGCGCAATACCATCTTTGGCGTGATATTGGCACATGGGGGCAACACCAATACGATTACGTAAAGTGATGCCTTTAATCGTTAGCGGGCTAAATAAATGTGACATTGTGAGGTTTCCGATGGTAGATATATGTGCAGTGACAATAATAATGGGCCAGACCATGACACGGTCTACACTTAGCGTCAATAAACTTCCCATGGTATTCAATAAAAGCCTGATTTACATTTGCATCAACAGGGTTGTTGGTTTTATCATCGAGCTTTTGAGAAGACCATTATGAATATAGCTCGCCACCAAACCAACGAACGTACTAGTAAAGTAGTTGTGCACAACAATATAGCCTACCTATGTGGTCAGGTTGCAGCAGACGCGCAAACAGATATTACCGAACAGACTCAAACCATGCTGGCCAAAGTAGATGAACTATTAGCCAGCGTAGGGTCGGACTCTACCCGTATGTTAACGGCTACAATCTATTTAAAATCTATGGATGATTTTGCCGCCATGAACCTAGTATGGAATGCTTGGGTACCTACAGGCCATGCGCCTGCAAGAGCTTGTGTACAAGCGGCCATGGCTAGGCCTACCTTGTTGGTTGAAATATCTGTTAGTGCCGCGTGTTAGCAGATAAGTCCAACTATATGAGGTATCGTTTGGCTAACATGTTGCTTGTGTTAGGCATGAGCGGCATTGCGTGTGCGTCTGATTACCAGCAAGGCGAGTTAGTTATTGGTCAAGTTGAACCTGGCACA
>JBLHQO010000059.1:0-7218 GCA_047625285.1 Oceanospirillaceae bacterium | reverse complement strand
TCCAACTGGGACTTTCCCATTGGTATTGCTATAGCGTTCCACTTACGCTTAAAGGTATATTTCATCGGCAAGCACACCCTGTTCGAAGGTGTTCTGGGGCCTGTGATGCGCTGGTTAGGGGGCATCCCCCTTAATCGAGAAGCCAGTAAGAATTTTGTAGATGCATCCATTGAGACCTATGCCAACAACAAAAATTTGATTTTCGCCATAGCTCCAGAGGGCACCCGTGCCAGCGTAAGTCGCTGGAAAACTGGTTTTTACCATATGGCCAAGGGTGCTAACGTGCCGCTAGCCTTGGCTTTCTTCGATTACGCTACGCGTACTGGCGGCATTGGGAAAATGTTTAACACCACCGAATCTATGGCTGCAGACATGCAGACCATCGCCGATTATTATCGTCCCATGACTGGGAAAAACCCAAGCAACTATAATCCAAATATCACTGGCACTGACACGGGCATTGATACGGGTACTAAGAAAACCAGTTAAAGCTGAGCTTTTAACACCACAAATTTTGGATGTGACCCTACTTGTTCCACTCGGCCAAACCAACGTTTAAGTTTGGCGTGATAACCTAAATGACGATTACCCACCACCCACAGTTCGCCCTCTTTAGTGAGCACCTGCGCAGCTTGAGCAAACATCCGCATGGCAATTTGATCACCAATCACTCTTTCTTGATGAAACGGTGGGTTGCATAGAATCAAGTCTGCCGATTGGGGCTCCATGTCTGTTAAACAATCATTAGCCCTAAACTCACACCGATCACCAACGCCATTATTGTTGGCATTAATGGTTGCTGATGCCACGGACATATAGGATTCGTCTAACCCAATTACTTGGCACTGGGGCCATTGTTTCGCGGCAGCAATAGCCTGCACACCATTACCACAACCTAAATCAATCACCCGCAGATATGGCCCTTGCGGAAATTGATCCAACAGCACTTGCGCGCCTGGGTCTAACTTGGTGCGGCCAAACACGCCACTAAAATGCTGCATGGAAAGCCCTAACGAAGGCAGGTTCCAACAGGTTTCCTCTGCTTTTGGGCTTTGGCCTAACGTTGCTGCATGATTTACTGCAAAGATTAAGCGAGACTTTTTACGCGCTAAACTGGTGGTTAGCGCTCCCAACAAAGACTCCAATAACTGATATACGGTGTTATCAAGGTGCTTAACCATCATTGGCATTACAATTACTGCGCCTGGAGCCAGTTGAGGCAACATTCTTTGTATCTGATCGCGTAGCAACGCATGAGTCTTAGGCACCCGCAATATAACAATATCAAAAGGGCCTTGGGGCGTGTGTTGAGCTTGCACAAAATGAGCTAGGGGTAAATCGTTAGCACGAGCATTATAGTACAACCCAAGGTGAGCAATATATGAATCGCTCCACAAGGTAGGTAGATTCACGCCCGTAGCTGCCTTGGCTGATTGAGCTGATTGAGTTGTCTGGGCCTGAGTTACTGCACAGGTGATGGCGCCAAAGGTTTCGTTGACAACAAGCACACGATGAGTAGTATTCAACGACACTTCTGCTTGCAAGTAATCCAATGCCAAAAGGTCGGCCTGATCAAAAGCCTGCAGTGTTTCTTTACGAGAATAGGGCACTCTATTGATTGCCAATTCACCCAAAGCGCTAATCATTAAAGGTTGTATCATAATAATTGCTGTTATGGTGCTAAACGATCGATGGACCAAACACCATCTAATCGCTGATATACAAAACGGTCGTGTAAACGACTGGGGCGGCCTTGCCAAAACTCAAACCGCGTGGGCCGAAGACAATAACCCACCCAAGGCTGTGGTCGCTCAATTATAACGCCTTGAGCTTGTTGATCCAGCATAGCCACATTACGTTCAAGATCCGCAAGGCCCGACACCACTTGGCTTTGGGGTGTTGCTGCGGCGCTTAGTTGGCTGGCTCTAGGACGACTCATAAAATAGTCATCAGCTGTAGCCTCCGGCACCATAGATACTGTGCCCGAGATCCTCACTTGCCGTTCCAATGGCTGCCAATAAAACAACACCGAAGCTTGAGGATTGCCGGCAATGTCCAGGCCTTTATTACTACGGCTATCGGTGTACCACACTAGACCATCGTCATTGTAACTTTTCATAAGTACAATACGCGCACTAGGCATGCCCGAAGCTGAAACTGTCGCTAACGACATGGAGGTAGCATCCAGAGGGCAAGCCGTTTCGGCGTCACTCAACCAATGGGAAAATTGCTGCCACGGGTCTAAAGCCAAGTCTTGTCGACGCAACCCTTGCGCCTCGTACTCACGGCGGTAATCTTTATAGTCTTGAGCTGTTTTTGAGTCTTGAGAGGACATACACCCTGCCTACGATACTGTTAATAAAAGCCAGGCGGCTATTATATGCTGCTGCAGCCATGACGGAAACTGTTGTAGATCAGACGATTAAGGAAGTTGGCAACAAAACCAACTAAAAATCACGTAAAAATTCGTAAAGCCTGCCCTCACTCGCGGGTCAAGTTATCAAGACCGCTATTTTTAATGTAGTATTTATGGATTATTTTATTAGCCTAGCTGGCTGCAATCACCCCTACGTACTTGCAAGGTCATTTTCATGAGTTCTACATCTTTCGTTTTTCGTTTTTCGACTAGAATCTTACTTCCCGTCGCCATTATTGCAGCAGCTGTGGCAGGGTTTAATTACCTTAAGAATTCCAAACCAAAAGCACCTGCTAACCCAATTACTGAACAAGTTTGGGGTGTTGCAAGCCACTTGGTGGAATTACAAGATATTGCTCCAGTAGTCACCCTTTATGGGGCAGTTGAAGCCGGTGAAACAGCTCAATTAAGTTCAACTGTGAGCGCTTTTGTAACCCAGGTGAATATAAGCCGTGGTGACAGCGTAGGCAAAGGACAAAAATTAGTTGTATTAGATGACAGCGAATTACGCTTGACACTGGCCCAACGAAAAGCCAGCCTAAGGGATGTTGAGGCGCGCATTAAGAGCGAAATTAATAGTAATAAAACTAACCAGCAAGCGCTAGTGATCGAGCAACAACTGCAAGCCATTAACCAAAAGAACTTTGAGCGCCAACAACAACTGGTAGCACAAAAAGTGGCGCCTGCTTCACGCCTAGAAGATGCTACTCGTGCGCTGCAGCAACAGCAACTGTCGTTACTTAATCGCAAGAACACCATTGCAGACCACCCAAATCGTATTGCTCAACTACAGTCACAGCTGACTCAGAGCAAAATTCAGCTGCAGTTTGCTGAAATCGACCTAGAACGTGCTTATATTTTAGCTCCCTTTGACGGGCGTATTCTGAGTGTGGATACAGCATCAGGTAACCGAGTGCGCAACGGTGACCGTGTGGTTAAACTTTATAACGTGCAAAGTTTGGAAGTCCGCAGCCAGATCCCGACCAGATACCTGCCGATGATGCAAACGACAGATTCTGGCAGAGGATTAGAAGCCAGCATTATTCATCGCGGCCAAACCTATAGCCTAACGCTAGATCGCTTATCAGCAGAAGCCTCGACTAGTCAGGGCGGCATTGACGCCTTCTTTAGCCTAGATGGCAGCCAAAACATTGAAGTTGGTAGAAACTTACAGGTTAATGTGAAACTTCCCACTGAAGCCAATGTTGTGGCCCTGCCTGCGCTAGCCATTTATGGACAGAATCGCATTTACCGCATTATTGACCAACGCCTACAAGCGATTAGTATTAGCCGCGTAGGGGACTGGACCAGCCCAACTGGTGAGCGTTTAACCTTAGTAAGAAGTGCTGAATTACGCAGTGGCGATAATGTTTTGATCACGCAACTTCCCAATGCCGTTACCGGCTTATTAGTCGAAATGCGCTAGCCGGAGTATAAGCACATGATGCAATCATTTATTAGCCTTTTTGCCAATCACAGGGTAGCACCTAACCTTTTGATGATACTGTTATTTTTATCTGGTGCCTATGGATTAAAGCAGCTTAACACCCAGTTCTTTCCAACCTTTGCCATTGACACTGTAATGGTTTCTATTGTGTGGCCGGGAGCGGCGGCTGAAGATGTTCAAAAAAGCATCACTATTCCTTTTGAGCAAGAACTTAAAAATGTTGCCAATGTCACTAAAGTAAAATCCAGCACATCACGTGGTCGGGTGTCCATTATTCTAGATGTAGACAGCAGCGCAGATTTCACAGAAACCACTAATGCCATCAAACAGCGTGTGGATGCTGTCAGCAACCTGCCTGCAGAAGCTGAAACACCTACCATCGAGCAGTTTGTGATGTATGAGAACGTTGGCACCATCCTGATTACAGCGGATGGGCCAGTGGATGAACTTACAGGTTTAGCTCGTCAGGCAGAACGCGAACTGTTGGCTAAAGGCATCAGTAAGATCAACTTCACAGGCTTACCAGAACAAGAGATTGCCATTCAGCTAAAGCCCAGCACAATCCACGACTTGGGTTTATCACTACAAAATATAGCAGGGCTCATTAACAACCAGAGCCAAGACGTAATGGCAGGTACTGCTGGCCGCTCAGATGGATCAAAACAATTGCGCGCCACCGGCAAGGTTTCAGACGTAAGCAGTTTTGAACAATTGCCACTACTCACTGGCGACAATGCCCAGCTCCTTCGTTTAGGCGACGTAGCAGAAGTTACGTTGCGTGCTAAGGAAGATCAAACTACCATTAGTTATAACGGCAACCCTGGTATACAGCTCACAATCATGCGCAGCATGAATGATGACACTATTAAAACAGCTGCCATCATGAACAATTGGGTACTAGAAGCGCGTGAGCGCTTTCCTCAAGGTGTAGAGATTGTAGTCTACGACGAGAGATGGTTGCTATTAAAGGCCCGTATCACTTTATTAATTAATAACGGTGCCTACGGCCTGCTATTTGTTGTGGGTTTATTGTTCATATTCCTCAATTCTAGGGTAGCATTTTGGGTTGCCATGGGCATTCCAGCATCACTCCTAGCTACGTGGGGGGTGATGTACTTTATTGGTGGCTCCATCAACATGATTAGCCTCTTTGGCATGATTATGGCTTTGGGTATTATTGTAGACGATGCCATAGTGGTGGGTGAAGATACCCTGTCACACTTTCAAAAAGGCGAGCCTCCCTTACAAGCCGCTTTAGGTGGCGCCCAACGAATGATGGGGCCTATTACAGCCTCATCGCTAACAACCATAGCAGCCTTTTTACCGTTATTATTGATTAATGGGACTATCGGTAACATCCTAGCCGATATCCCAATTGTGGTGATTTGTGTCATTCTGGTGTCATTGGTTGAGTGCTTTTTGATCTTGCCAGGTCATCTTCACCATGCCCTCAAGAATCAGATGAATAAAAAACCATCCCGGTTACGGACCGCTTTTGACCGCGGTTTTGAAAATTTTAAAAACAACATGTTCCGGCCTGCGGTTAACTTTGCCATTGACTTTCGTTTAGTCACATTTAGCTTAGCCATTACCGCATTAGTTTTGGCTGTAGGCCTGCTTGTGGGTGGACGAATTCAGTTTGCCTTCTTCCCTAGTGTCGATGGTGATAGTGTGCGGGCAAATGTGCAGTTCAGCAGTGGCACTCCCGCCAGTGAAGTTGCAGCCTATTTAGTTGAGGTAGAGAATGCTTTACTGGAAACTGAAGCCGAACTAGGTGGCAATATGATCAGTGAGCGAGCAAGCTTTTTTGGTACTAACTATCTTCCTACTGCGGGCATATCTAGCACTGACCAAGTGGCATTATTAGAAGTGGAACTTGATAGTTCGGAACTGAGAGTTATTTCTAACGCAGAATTTATAGAGACATGGAGTAGTAAAATACCCAAGGTCCCAGGGTTAGAAAAGATCATCATCGATCAACCTCAATCTGGCCCACCAGGCAAACCTATTGAAGCCAACATCACCGGTGCTAGTGCTGTGGTAATGAAACAGGTGGCACTAGAGCTACAAACTGCTCTAAAGGTGTTTACTGGTGTTCAAAACATTGATGACAACCTTCCGTATGGCATGGAACAACTCATCTTTAGTTTAACCCCAGAGGCAACCACCTTAGGCCTAACAAGTGCAGATATCGGTCGCCAACTAAGGTACGCCTTTGATGGCGTAACGGTGCAAAGTTTTTACCTTGGCGCAGACGAAATTGACGTGCGCTTAATGTTGCAAGACCAAGACCGTAATAGTCTTTCAACCTTGTATGCTTTACCCATTATTCTTCCCTCAGGTAATACTGTGCCTTTGTTAGAACTGGTGAAATTTAGCTCTCGACGAGGGATTGACAAGTTCAGTAGCGAAAATGGGCAGCTAACGGTGACGGTGAAAGCCGATGTGGACGTCGGTGCTACCAACGCCAACGTAGTCATTGCAGCGTTAAAGAAAGACGTCATTCCTGATCTTGAACGCCAGTATGGTGTGAAAATTGGTTTTGGTGGCGCCAGGGCTGATGAGCGAGAAACCTTGGGTGATATGTTGACTGGCTTAGTTTTAGCTCTTGTGCTCATCTATATTGTTTTAGCATGGGTATTTACATCCTACACATGGCCAATTGCAGTAATGTTCACTATACCTTTTGGGTTAACCGGAGCGGTTTTGGGCCACCTTGTTATGGATAGGGACCTCACCATTTTGTCACTATTTGGCTTATTTGGTTTATCAGGAATCGTCATAAATAACAGTATTGTATTGCTGTCTTTCTATAAGGGGTTCCGCGAACAAGGCATGGCCCCTAAAGAAGCGATAGTGGAAGCTGCATGCCAACGCTTACGGGCAGTGCTATTAACCTCGATGACTACGATTGCAGGACTAACACCCATACTATTCGAAAATTCATTGCAGGCACAATTCCTTATTCCTATGGCGATATCAATTGTCTTTGGTTTGGCACTTGGTACCTTACTGATCCTATTTGTTGTGCCTTCAATGGTGCTCATGCTGGAAAACTTAGGCGCTATTGTTACCGGCAAAAAACGCAGCACTTAACCTATAAATAGGTTTAAAACAAACGTAATTGTTGTCGTGCGGTTGGGGTCCTTAGCTTAAGCCCCAATCCCAATAACCGCACACCTTGTGTTTGCTGCTGCGAATTACCACTTTCAAAAGCCACTTGTAGCAATTGCTTAAAAAAGTCTAGATCGATGTCTGTACTGGCTTGTTCTCGTGTTAATTGAGAAAAATCCGAAAATTTTAACTTCAGCACCAACCCTGCAACTGCATAGCCACTGGAGAGTTTTTCCCAGCG
>JBLHQO010000058.1:0-7240 GCA_047625285.1 Oceanospirillaceae bacterium | reverse complement strand
ATTTTGGTCGTATTTTTTACAACCAAGCCACTATGTCAGCCCAAGGCATTCCTCAGATCGCAGTAGTGATGGGGTCTTGTACTGCTGGCGGCGCTTACGTGCCAGCTATGGCTGATGAATCGATCATTGTTAAACACCAAGGTACTATCTTTTTAGCAGGCCCTCCGTTGGTAAAGGCTGCCACTGGCGAGGAAGTAAGCGCTGAAGAGCTTGGTGGTGCCGACACCCATTGCCGTACATCTGGTGTGGCTGATCATTATGCTGAATCAGACCAACACGCTTTATTAATAGCGCGCCAGTGTATTGCCAACTGCCCAAAAACTGCAGGGCATCATCTGTTACGTCATGAAAGTGTTTTGCCGCGTTACTCCAGCGAAGAGCTTTATGGCGTGGTAGGCACAGACCTACGCAAACCTTTTGACGTACGCGACGTTATCGCTCGGGTTGTGGATGACTCACAATTTGACGAATTTAAAGCCTTGTACGGCACCACCCTAGTGTGTGGATTTTCTCGTATTGATGGCTATCCTGTAGGTATCATCGCCAATAACGGGGTGTTGTTCTCTGAATCGGCTCAAAAGGGAGCGCACTTTATAGAGCTATGTTGCCAACGCGAAATTCCTTTAGTGTTCTTGCAAAATATCACCGGTTTTATGGTGGGTAAGAAATACGAAGCCGAAGGTATCGCTAAGCACGGTGCAAAAATGGTGATGGCCGTAGCATGTGCCAAAGTACCTAAATTTACCATAATTATAGGCGGCAGCTATGGCGCTGGTAATTACGGTATGTGTGGCCGCGCCTTTGAACCTAACTTTGTGTGGATGTGGCCCAACAGCCGCATCTCGGTGATGGGTGGCGAACAAGCTGCTGGGGTATTAACCCAAGTAAAACGAGACCAACTTAACGCTCGTGGTGAAACCTTTAGTGATGCAGATGCGCAAGCCATGCGTGAACCCATACTTAAACAATATGAACATCAGGGCCACCCTTATTACGCCACTGCTCGACTATGGGACGATGGGGTAATTGACCCAAAGGACACTCGTGCAGTATTAAGCATGGGCTTAGCCGCTGCCCTCAATAAACCTGCACAAGAAACGCGCTTCGGCGTGTTCCGTATGTAATTAAGGTGTGACTAACATGACAACTATAACAAGTGTGAATCCATCACCCCACTGGTTAACGTGCCAACTGAGCCCTACGGGCATGGCTACCATCACGTTAAACCGACCAGATAAACACAATGCATTTGATGACCACCTCATTCAACTGTTTATTACTCTATTACAAAACCTGGCTCAAGATGCCAGTGTTAGAGGCCTCATTATCACCGGTGCGGGCAAGAGCTTCTCCGCAGGTGCAGACTTAGCTTGGATGCAGCGCATGGCAGAGTATGACGAGGCAGCCAACTTGGCAGACGCCGAACAATTAGCCTTGTTAATGCACTTATTAGATAGCTTTCCAAAGCCTACTCTAGCCCTTGTTAATGGTGCAGCTTTTGGTGGCGCCGTGGGGCTTATCGCTTGTTGTGATAGCGTGATTAGTGCTGACAGTGCTTCCTTTTGTTTGAGTGAAGTTCGTATTGGGCTAATCCCTGCTGTTATCAGTCCATTTGTGGTTAATAAAATGGGTATTTCATGGAGCCGTCACCTAATGACCAGCGCCATGGTATTCACTGCAAACCAAGCCTTAGCAAACGGTTTAGCTCATCAAGTAGTGCCTCTGAGTGAGTTACATAGCGCTAAAGAGCAATGGATTACAGGCACATTAGGCAATAGCCCAGAGGCAGTGGAACAAATCAAAAAGCTTCTTACGTCATTCAATACCCACTCCCCTATCGCTAAGGAAAACTTAGCAAAAACCACAAGCCTTACTACCCGCGCCATCGCCAAAATTCGTGTTAGCCTCAATGGCCAAGCGGGTTTAAAGGCATTTTTAACTAAAACCTTAGCCCCATGGAAAGAGTGAATAGTATGTTGAAATCTGTATTGATCGCCAATCGTGGGGAAATTGCTTGCCGCGTAATGCGCAGTGCCAAAGCTATGGGAATGCGTACCATCGCTGTTTATTCAGACGCAGACGCCAACGCTCTGCATGTAAAAGAAGCAGACGAAGCCTGGAATATTGGCCCGGCAGCAGCAGCGGACAGTTATTTAAGGGCCGACAAAATATTGGCTGTTGCTATTAAAGCTAAAGCCGACTGTATTCACCCGGGTTATGGATTTTTGTCTGAAAACGCAGGCTTCGTTGCAGCGTGCCAAGCTAATAACATCGTATTTATTGGCCCAGATGTGCCCGCCATCGAACAAATGGGCAGTAAAAGTGCTGCCAAAATCATAATGACTGCCGCCGATATCCCCCTAGTGCCGGGTTATCACGGTGCCGATCAAAACGATGAACTATTGCACAAAGAAGCCGATCAAATGGGCTATCCCCTGTTAATAAAGGCGGTGGCTGGTGGTGGTGGTAAAGGCATGCGCGTGGTTGATAGCAGCCCAGAGTTCCTTACTCACCTAGCCGGTGCAAGGCGCGAAGGTTTAGCCAGTTTTGGTAACAGTGACGTATTAATAGAAAAATACCTTATTGCCCCACGTCACGTAGAAGTTCAAGTGTTTTGTGACCGCCATGGTAATGGTGTCTATCTAGGTGATCGCGATTGTTCAGCACAACGTCGCCACCAAAAAGTAATAGAAGAAGCCCCAGCACCTGGTTTATCTGATGAGTTACGTCAAAAAATGGGTACTACGGCTGTAAATGCTGCCAAAGCCATTGATTATGTAGGCGCGGGCACTGTTGAATTCTTGCTAGACAGCGATGGCTGTTACTATTTTATGGAGATGAATACTCGGTTACAGGTAGAACATCCTGTTACCGAAATGGTGACTGGTGTAGACCTAGTAGAATGGCAGCTGAAAGTAGCTGCAGGTGAGCCTTTACCGCTATCTCAAGACCAAATTTGCCTACGTGGCCACTCCTTTGAAGCACGTATCTATGCCGAAGACCCAATGCAGGATTTCCAGCCTTCTACCGGACGTATTGCACATTTACGAACCCCAGCTACGGATAACACCATTCGTATAGACACCGGTGTGTGTGAAGGCGATGAAATAAGCCCCTTTTACGACCCTATGATTGCCAAGTTGATCGTATGGGCACCCAACCGTGAACAGGCCTTAGCCAAGTTAGATCTTGCCCTGCAGGACTATCACTTAGACGGTATTCACACCAATATCGACTTTTTGCGACGCCTTGCAACATTAGATGAGTTTGCCGATGCCAAGTTACACACGGGGATTATCGAACAAAATCAAAACCACCTAATGGCCCCTGCTTCGCATGATGAAGCGATAGTTTTAGCCATGGCTGGGCTGGTGTTGGGTCAACAGGCTCAAAACCAATATGGTGCTTTAACAGCAATGAGGATAAATAAGCCAAACAACAGTCACTCCTTTACCTTAGCTGTTGAGTACTTAAATAACCTCTTTGACATCCCTACCAATACTAACGGCACGTTGCACGCAGATCATTTGGTATTACAGCACACTTGTAGTAAACATGGGGTTGGCCAACATAAGGCAGGCTATTGTTTAAACGATGGTAAACTTAGTTTATTCACCCCACAAGGCAAGGCAGTGGTGACTATTAAAACGCCTACAATAGATGATTTCATATCTAATAATGAGTCTACTACTGGAGGTATTAAGGCGCCTATGAATGGCAGCCTCATTGCCGTATTGGTTACAGACGGACAACACGTATCGGCTGGAGACGCTTTAATGGTGGTAGAAGCCATGAAAATGGAACACACCATCACGGCCCCCTACGCAGGTATTGTTGGTGAAATATATTTTAAAGTGGGCAATTTAGTAGATGCTGAATCTCAGCTTTTAGAACTCATCGAAGAGGACGCATAAGCATGTTACTTAACACTAGCAGACCAATAACCAAACACGTAAAAGTTGTGGAAGTAGGCCCTCGTGATGGTTTGCAAAATGAATCTGGACCCATGCTTGATGCGGCCATTAAAGCCAACCTTATTGATCAACTAGCAGCAGCAGGCATCACTAACATTGAAGCCGCTGCATTTGTACACCCTAAATGGGTGCCTCAAATGGCCAACAGTGCCGAAGTGCTACAGCTTATAACTCGTCATAAACATGTGTCTTACAGTGCCCTTACACCTAATATGCGAGGGTTAGAGCGCGCTTTAGAAGCCAGTGTTGATGAAGTAGCTGTATTTGGTGCAGCCAGTGAAAGCTTCAGCCAGCGCAATACCAACTGTTCCATTGCTGAGGGGCTTGCTCGTTTTAAACCTGTAGCAAAAGCAGCCTTAGACGCCGGGCTTAAAGTAAGGGGTTATGTGTCTGTGGTAGTGGATTGTCCTTATGAAGGCCCAGTTTCACCCAGTGCAGTGGCACAGGTTAGCGAGCAACTGATACAAATGGGCTGTTACGAGGTTTCCCTAGGCGATACCATCGGTACGGCCACACCGTCTCGTATGTTGGAAATGCTAAACGCGGTTAGCAAAAACACCCCTGTAAGCCAATTAGCAGGCCATTGTCACAACACCTACGGCCAAGCTCTAGCCAATGTACTTGCTATGCTTGAAGCAGGTGTAACCACCTTTGATAGTTCTGTAGCTGGTTTAGGTGGCTGCCCTTATGCAAAAGGTGCTAGTGGCAACCTTGCCACAGAAGACTTGGTGTATATGCTGCACGGTTTAGGTATAACAACCGGCATTCAGCTTGATCGATTAGTACGTGTTGGCCAAAACATTAGCGACTTATTGGGCCGCTCCAACGGTTCTAACGCTGGTCAAGCGCTGAACGCTTAAGCTGGTCGGTTTTAGTCAAGTTGCTGATCACTTTATTAGTTTAAATTGGCAACCTTTAGAGCGCTTGCTCGCTCACGTTTAACTTATTAAGGATCAGTATGACTAGCACTCTTTGTCAGCCTCTCTGGCAACCAAGCCAAAGCCGTATTGAACAGACTAACCTATGGCGTTTTATACAATCCATCAATGCCTCACTTAATCTGAACATCACTGATTACCATCAATTACACCAATGGAGCATCGACCATAGCGAGCTCTTTTGGGACCAAATTTGGCAGCAATGTAACGTGGTATCTAGCCACAAAGGCAGCGTTATTTTAGAACATGGCGATAAAATGCCGGGGGCCAAATGGTACCCCCAAGCTAAGTTAAACTTTGCCGAAAACCTGCTCAAAGTGCGCGATATTTCACCTGCACTTATTTATTGCGGTGAAGACGGCGCACGCCAAGAAATTAGTTACGCCCAGCTCTACCAACGTGTAGCTCAATTGGTGAGTGGTTTAAAGAAGTACAACATTCAGCCTGGTGACCGCATTGCCGGCTTTATGCCCAACGTTATCGATTCAGTGGTGGCTATGCTGGCCACCGCAAGTTTAGGCGCTGTATGGAGCTCTTGCTCGCCAGACTTTGGTATTAACGGCGTACTCGATCGTTTTGGCCAGATAGAACCGCGCATACTGTTCACCACAGACGGCTACTACTACAACGGTAAAACCCTAAACTCCCTAGAACGAGTAGCAGGCATAGCCGCTCAACTGCCCTCTATCGAAGCCATCGTAGTGTGTGACCATATCACTCAATCAGCAGACTTAAGCCTACTTAAAGATGCTGCCCCTAATAAAGCCATACACCTTAAAGACTTTATAGACACTGATGCCACAGAGATTGATTTTGTAGACTGTAGCTTTGACGATCCGCTATACATTATGTATTCATCTGGCACCACAGGCGTACCTAAGTGCATAGTGCACGGTATAGGCGGCACCTTATTACAGCACAATAAAGAGCACTTGTTACATACCGACGTAACACCAGAGGATGTATTGTTCTACTACACTACGTGTGGCTGGATGATGTGGAATTGGCTGGTGAGTGGCCTATCATTAGGCTGTACTGTATTACTCTATGATGGCTCCCCTTTTAAAACGCCAAGCATTCTTATGGATATGGCAGAAAAAGAAAAGGTCACCATTTTTGGCACTAGCGCCAAGTACATTGCGGCCATAGAAAAAGCAGGCGTTAAACCTGCCCAAAGCCATAACTTACAACACTTAAAAACCCTACTTTCTACTGGCTCACCCCTTGCACATGAAAGCTTTGATTATATTTATAAAGACGTTAAAAGCGATGTATTACTGGCCTCTATCTCTGGTGGCACCGATATCGTGTCTTGCTTCGCTTTAGGTTGCCCTATTCTTCCTGTATATCGTGGTGAACTTCAATGTCGCGGTTTAGGCATGGCGGTAGACATCTTTGATGACGACGGCCAATCCATACGCCAGACCAAGGGCGAACTAGTGTGTAGTGCACCCTTCCCATCTATGCCTATCTATTTTTGGCAAGACGAAGATGGCCAAAAATACCATGATGCTTACTTTGGCCACTTCGATAACGTGTGGGCCCATGGCGATTACGGCGAAATAACCCAGCAAGGCGGCGTTATTATCCATGGTCGATCCGACGCTGTATTGAACCCCGGTGGTGTACGTATAGGCACCGCAGAAATATACCGCCAAGTAGAAGTGATTGAAGACGTATTAGAAAGTATCGTTATAGGCCAAAATTGGCAGGATGACGTACGCGTAATTTTGTTTGTTGTTTTACGGCAAGGGCTAGTACTGAACGAAGATTTAATCCAAACCATTAAACAGCAAGTGCGCGCCAATACCACGCCACGCCATGTGCCAGCCAAAGTAATACAAGTGGCCGAAATTCCTCGTACCATCAGTGGCAAAATTGTTGAACTGGCCGTTAAAAAGGTGATTCATGGTGAAGAGGTTAAGAATAAAGATGCGCTGGCTAACCCAGAGGCATTGGACTTGTTTGTTAACTTGCCTGAGCTAGCTAAGGATTAAAGATTCCTGCTTAGGTTAAACCAGCTGCGCAGCAATAGAGGGGTCTTTGGAGACTGTGAATTAGTTTGTGTATTTGCTTATCATTAACCCCTAGGGGAGATAAGCACCATGAACCAAAAAGAACTATTGGCCTTTGCCAAAGAGGCCGCCAAAAGCATGAAGACTGAGAAAGATCTCAGTGATTTCAGTCGCATGCTCAAGAAAGTAACCGTCATGTCGAACGTACAATCCTGTCATGTCGAGCCTAGTCGAGACATCTTAGACCTTTCGGCTATGCTCAAGGTGACTGTTCTTGTTTTGAGTGATTTAACTTGCTGCTGGCCATTGCTGA
>JBLHQO010000057.1:0-7704 GCA_047625285.1 Oceanospirillaceae bacterium | reverse complement strand
GCTTCTTCTGTGAGTTTACTTAACTCTTCTAAATGGCCAGTGTGTACCACAATCTGAATGTTTAAACTGGGTTTGTGGCTGGCCGCTCGCTGGGTGTTAAAGGACCTGTACAAACCAAAGAAAAACTGTGCTGCGCATAGCGCATTAACACAGTGGGTCATGTGCTCATGGGGCTTGTCAAAGGTGACGAGCACATCGTGATTTTCTTCCGTTTCAATGGTGCCGCCATAAATGGCGCAGACTTGATCCACCAGCTTCTGGTAGGATTTGAGTAATAAGTGCTTTTCAGCAGCTTCCATTGGCCCCTGATCCCTGGTATTGACGTTGATGTATAACAAGCTCACCAATGGGTCATCGTGTAAGGGGGCTGGTGGGGGAGTAATGGTAGTATCGGTGTCATCATTAAATGGCTGAGTTTGATCTGGCGTAGATTCTGTGGCGTCTTCAGGGATGGTTGTGGGTCGTAATGGTGCTGGATTGTCACTATTACGCAAATCATCCATAGTGAATATGGGTAAACGATGTTCGGCGGCGCTAGTTGCTGTCAGTTTAGGTGCAAATAAAGGGTCGCCTAAATCGCCTAATTGGGGCTCTAAGGACAATTCACGAGCCAAGTCGTGTAGTTCATGATTAAACGCTTCATGTTGGTTAGACGCTTCCAATTCTGGCTGATAGTCATGCTTATCATGGTGAGCCGCGATAGCTAAGCCCTTTCCAGCAGGCATTTCCAATTCGTATTGATGCTCCGTTTGAGTATGTAGCAAACGTTCCTCGTTAATAGAATTGAAACCCAAATTAATGATGCCCCATTCGTCAAGACGAGAGTCATCTAGCGGCGGCGCTTTACCGTATTCCAGTAATTGCTCTTGGGCTTCGTGTAAGCGGCGCAGCGGCTGCACCAATTTGGCACCAAACCACCAGCCAATAACGATACAGGCTAATAAGGCAAGGCCAGCCGTAGGCCACAGCAATAACACCAGCTGGCTAAGGCTTGGGTGTAAATCTAAATTGGAGTGGCGTAAGTGTAGGCTACCAATGTTTTGTTCATCCAACTTAATAGGCAATACAAGATAATCTGCATCATTAAGAAAACCAGTTTTTGCGAGCATTTGGCCGTTCGCATCATAGACGGCCGCACCCACAATCGCACCTTGTTGTCTGAGTTCTGCTAGGGTAACGTTGAGACTAATGTAGTCTTGTTTTACTAACAGAGGGGCGCTTAAATTAGCCAGTTGCTGACCCATTTTATGGCCTAAAAAAGCATTTTGCTGACCCGCAACTTGGCTAAGGTGTTGGTAAGTCATCAACCCCAAAGATAGGCCAGTAAGCACAAACGTGGCGATGAGCAAAAACACCGTCTTTTGGACCAAAGTGAGGCGGGATTGCATTAAGTGTCTAAAAGAAAGGATTGTATTGGGCATTAAGTGTTAATCAGCGCTGTGTTAAAGAAGAAGGAGCAGCCCCATTCTAACCCACTAATGATAAAATGCTAAGCCTACTCAAGGAGTTGTACTATGTTTCATCGTCTAACGTTATTTGATGTGTGTAATGAACCAAACGTTGCGGCTATCGATAAGGCTTTTCATACGCTGCAAGTACCCGCGTCTAAACATCAACACAGATCTAATGCTAACTACGCAGTGGCCCAATGGCAATGGACTAGTGACGAAGGCTCTGGTTACGCTGAAGGCTCTGGTTGCGCTGAGGGCTCTTTCATATTAAGCCTTAAAGCGATACTTCAAAACCTGTGCCAACAACAAAATATCGATTATGTGCTCCAGTGTTCTGAGCAGTCCATACAAAAAATAAAGTTAGCTGTGTTTGACATGGACTCCACATTAATTCAGGCCGAAGTGATGGATGAACTGGCTTATGCTATGGGTATTGGCCCGCAAGTGGCGCTCATCACCGCTAAATCGATGGCCGGAGAGTTAGACTTTGAACAGAGCTTTCGCCAGCGATTAGCTTTGTTAAAAGGGTTTGATACCGCCCAACTATCAATCATTAACCAGGCCATTGAATTAATGCCAGGTGCGCAACAACTTATGAAAGGCCTGCAGGAGCAAGGTGTTCACTGCGCTATAGTGTCTGGTGGTTTTAGCTACTTTGCAGATGATTTGGCCCAAAGGTTGGGCATGCAGCAAGCCTTCTCAAATGCCTTAGAAGAGGTAGATGGTAAACTCACTGGGCAACTGACAGGGGAGGTATTGGATGCTACCAAAAAAGTACAGTTGATGGAAAAAATGCGAACCACCCTAGGCTTATCGATAGATCAGTGCCTTGCTGTAGGTGACGGAGCGAACGATTTGCCCATGCTTAATAAAGCCGGCTTAGGCGTCGCTTTCCATGGTAAACCACTGGTGCGGCAGCAGTCCCCCCATCAAATTAACCACTTTGATTTGGACGCGCTGCTATACCTCGTTTAAGCAGGTGAGTACAAAGTTTTACTCAATTTCCCCGGCTCTTCACGTACTAGCTTAGGCACCAAATAGCCCGACATACAGGCCTGCATTTGTGCCACTATAGCTTGGCCGCGCTCTAGGCTAACAAAAAAGTGCGTAGTGCCTGCCACATGGTCTGGTAAGTGCAGGTAGTAAGGCATAATACCTAGCTCAAACAGGCGTTCGCTTAGCTCTTTTAGACTTGCTAGGTTGTCGTTAATTTGGGCTAACAACACGCTTTGGTTGAGTAGCTGCACCTTGTGTTCACGTAATCGCTCACACGCTTGGGCTACGTCTGTTGCCAATTCATTAGCATGATTGGCATGCACCACCATTACACAGGTTAATCTGCAATGTTCAAGCCTTTGGCACAGTTCTAAGGTGATTCGTTGTGGTAATACAATGGGTAAACGGCTGTGAATACGCAAACGTTTAATATGAGGAATGGCTTCAATAGCAGTGATTAGTTCAAACAACTGCGTATCTGTTAAGGCCAGTGGGTCACCACCACTAAGGATTATTTCTTCTATGTCTGGGTGCTGTTCAATATAACGCAGGCTTTGTTGCCACTCGCTACGGGCCCGTTTTTGGTCGCTATAGGGATAGTGACGGCGAAAGCAATAACGGCAGTTTATAGCGCAGTGGCCAGCCGCAATTAACAAGGCTCGCCCTTGGTATTTGTGAACAATGCCAGGCATGGGGTTAAAGCTAGCTTCTTGTAATGGATCGTCATTAAAAGCAGGATCTTCTATCGCTTCTTCAGCCTGAGGTAATACCTGTAATAACAAGGGGTCTGTTGGGTCTTGCGGGCGCATTTTTTGCGCAAAGGCTTTGGGCACAAGGGTAGCAAAACCTTGGTCATCGGCCAACATTGCTTTCTGTTGTGCCGTGCTAAAGCCAAGTGCGCCGAGCAACTGTTGAGGCGTACGGTAGGCCTCACGCAGCTGAACGCGCCAATCTTCTGGTAAGCTTGTGTGCTTAATCAAGCTTAAGGGTTCAACTTGAGTAGCGCTTTGCGGTATCATAAGCGACAAATTTCCCGATGTTTATTTCATTAGAGCGAAAAAATGGCTAATTATAGCAGTAACGAATTTAAATCTGGCCTTAAAGTCATGTTAGAAGGTGATCCATGCAACATGGTTGACGTGGAGTTTGTTAAACCAGGTAAAGGCCAAGCATTTACCCGGGTACGCATGAAGAACTTAAAGTCTGGCCGTGTATGGGACCGTACCTTTAAGTCGGGTGAATCTATTGAGGCTGCAGACGTGATGGACCTCAACATGGAATACCTTTATACCGATGGCGAGTTCTGGCATTTTATGTTGGCCGACGGTACCTTTGAGCAGTATGGTGCCGATGCCAGTGCAGTAGGTGATTGTATTAAATGGCTTAAGGAACAAGAAATTTACGTAGTGACCTTATGGAATGATGCGCCCATAGCTGTGGCAGCACCTAACTTTGTAGACCTTGAGGTTACCGAAACAGACCCAGGCCTTAAGGGCGACACGGCTCAAGGTGGCAGCAAACCTGCAATCTTGGCAACCGGCGCTACAGTGCGTGTGCCGCTATTTATTGAACAGGGCGAACTCTTGAAGATAGACACCCGCAGTGGCGAATACGTAAGCCGCGCATAAGCTTAGGATTCCTCACCATGTCTTGGCGCCCTAGTACTGACACCAATCAGCTTAGCCAACTGCAACAGCTCAGCCAACTTAGGCAGCGCGCCAAGGTAATCAGCCAAATACGGGCATTTTTCGCCGCCCGTGATGTGCTTGAAGTAGATACCCCTGTAATGTCCCATTACGGGGTGTCCGATCCCCATATTGATTCCATTCCAGTGACCTTTACCCCAGATGGTGTCTCCCTAAACCAGCAAAAAGACCAGCATAAGTCTCAGCCTATGTACCTTATGTCGTCTCCCGAATATGCCATGAAGCGTTTGTTGGCAGCCGGTAGCGGCTGCATCTACCAAATTGCCAAAGCCTTTCGTAACGGTGAAGCAGGTCGTCGACATAATCCAGAGTTCACCTTGCTAGAGTGGTACCGACTCCACTTTAATTTAGAGCAATTGATGCAAGAAGTAGCCAGTCTTATCGACACTGTACTGGCAGATGAGGCCCTAGTATGGCAGTTTTTGAGTTACCGGCAGGCTTTTGAAAACGTTCTAAGCCTCGACCCGTTAACCGCAAGTGATGAAGCCATTAGAGCTAAGGCCTTGGATCATGTGGATATTAAAATGGACGTCAGCACCCCGCGAGACACCTGGTTAGACTTGTTAATGAGCCACTGTGTTGAGCCACAATTACCCAAAGCCTGCTTTATTTTTGATTACCCAGCCAGCCAAGCGGCCTTAGCGCGCATTAGTATGGATGAGCAGGGTAATAAAGTGGCTCGCCGTTTTGAGGTATATGTTAACGGCATCGAACTAGCCAATGGCTACCACGAACTAACAGATGCTCAAGAACAGCAGCGACGTTTTGAAGTAGACAATACAACTAGAAGGGCTATGGGTAAAATACCAATGGCTGCGGATATTAGGTTAATTGCAGCTCTGCAAGCGGGCTTGCCAGAGTGCTCTGGCGTGGCTTTAGGTATAGAACGCCTATTAATGCTAGCCTCTAACGAACAAGACATAGCTAAGGTGATGGCGTTTAACCACCACCTTGCATAGCCTATGCTAGCTTGGCTGAACTGAGTTTAACTGAGAGCTAATTAAGTTCAGCGAACATTTGCCCTAAACGGGTGGTAGTGCCAGCGCTAAGTTCTGTTGGCCATTGGCTCACCCCTTTTGGCAAACACATTACTACCGTAGAACCCAACTTAAAGCGGCCCATCTCTTCACCTTTCTTCAAGGTAATAGGGTCTTGGTTGGTGTAACTGAACTGACTTACAGCCTTACCTTTAGGGCACACTAACCCCGCCCAAACCGTTTCTACGCTGGCCACAATCATAGCGCCTACCAGTACCATTGCCATAGGCCCAAACTCAGTGTCGAAAATGGCCACAACCCTTTCGTTACGAGCAAATAAACCTGGCACCTTGGCGGCTGTGGCTTGGTTAACCGAAAATAATGCACCCGGTACATGCACCATGTGGGTAAGCGTACCGTCACAAGGCATGTGAATGCGATGGTAGTCTTTAGGGGCTAAATAGATAGTAGCAAAATCGCCATCTATAAAAGGCGTAGCCAGTTCACTGTTGCCACCTAACAAAGTGGTCAGGTCAAACTCGTGGCCTTTGGCTTGAAATAGGTGCTGTCCGTTTATGTTTCCTAGTTGGCTAATAGCACCATCTACCGGGCAAGCTAAGTGCTTGGGGTTATTATCTATAGGGCGTGCATCGGCCTTAAGGCTGCGGGTAAAAAAGTCATTAAAACTGTCGTACTCACTTGGCTCTTGGCGTTCAGCCTCCTTCATATTCACTTTAAAGTGCTTAATAAAAGTACGTATAAACGGGTCTTTAATCACCGGCATAGAACTGTGAGCTAACATGCCCACCAAACGCGAGATTAAGTGCTTTGGTAACAAATATTGCATTAATACAAATAGACGATCGCCCATGAAAATCCTTAATTATGTGTGGTGAAGTCGTCTAAAGACGCTTTAATATGGCGGAAACTAGACATACGAATAGGGTCAATATGGCCCTCTTCTAACGCCTTTAATAAAGCACAGGCCGGCTCATGTTCGTGGCTGCAATCGCTAAACTTACAGTAGCCTAAATAGGGCCTAAATTCCACAAAACCCTCTAGCAGGGTGGCTGTGTCCATGTGCCAAAGACCAAATTCACGAATGCCTGGGGAATCGATTAATTGCCCTCCATTAGGGATATGAAATAGTTTAGCTGTGGTGGTGGTGTGAACCCCTTTATTGGTTTGTTCAGACAGGGCACTGGTTTTAATATCTACGCCCGGTAATAGAACATTTACTAAGCTAGATTTACCAACGCCAGACTGCCCCACAAACACGCTCACTTTATTGTTTAGCTCGGCGTAAAGTGCCTCAAGGCCCGTTAACGTTTGAGTAGAGGCGCGAATAATACGATAACCCAAGGCTTGGTAGCGAGCTAACATCGGTTCAAGATGCTCTTGCGCCTCTTCATCTAATAGGTCGGTTTTGTTGAGTAACAGTATAGGCTCAATGTCACTGGCCTCTGCGGCCACTAGATAACGGTCTATTAGGTTAGCATGGGCGTAAGGTTTTGGCGCAAAGGTCACAATAATTTGATCAATGTTGGCTGCCACAGGTTTAAGATCACCGTACTTATTAGGTCGGTTTAGAATGCTATTACGCTCATCGCGGGCCACTATTACGCCACTTTGGTCCGCCGCTTGACGCCAGGACACCTGATCACCAGTGACAAGGAAACCTAGGTTAGAGCGGATTTTACAGCGAAACACCTCGCCTTTGTGTTGGCCGTGTAAGGCTTCAACATCAATTAAAGAACCATAGTGGGCAATGATTAACCCCTGCTGTTCGGCAGACAGGTCGCCATGTTCTATGGCTTCCTCTATCGCGCCATCCTTTTTATTGGCGCGTGCGCGCCGCTCGTCTTGAACTTTATCAATTTGCCACTGCTGGTGGCGGGTTAGTTTACGTTTGGCCATTGAGAATTAATGTACTGGGTTGTCAGTAAAGGCTATATTCTACCTCGAAGTGAGGCATAATTCAGTGTCTCAATATCAGCTAGAGCACTTTTCTTGTGAAACACGTACAAAATTTAATATGGTTAGACCTGGAGATGACCGGTCTTCACCCAGAACAAGACGTTATTATCGAAATCGCCACCATTGTTACCGACGCCCATTTAAACGTACTGGCCGAAGGGCCATCCATTGTAATCCATCAAAGCGATGCCGTGCTGGAGGCTATGAACCCTTGGTGCGTTAACCAGCATGGTATATCTGGCCTAACGCAACGGGTACGAGACAGCAATGTAAACTGTGCCCAAGCAGAGCAGCAAACCATCGCTTTTCTTAAAACCTTAGTTGATGGTGGCCACTCGCCCATGTGCGGCAATACCATTGGGCAAGATAGGCGCTTCTTAGTAAAATACATGCCTCAGCTTGAAGCCTATTTCCATTATCGTAACTTAGATGTGAGCACCATAAAGGAGCTTGCCAAACGCTGGCGCCCCGAGTTGCTCGACGGCCTTAAAAAAGGCGGCAGTCATTTAGCGCTAGATGATGTGCGTGATTCAATTGCCGAGATGGCTTATTACCGAGAGCATTTTTTGAAGATGGAGTAGTAAAGGCGTGCAAATT
>JBLHQO010000056.1:0-7781 GCA_047625285.1 Oceanospirillaceae bacterium | reverse complement strand
TCCATAAGCTGAGCATACAAGGGGGCCAATGCATCACAGCAGTCATTCATACTCGTTAAGTCTTGGGAATAGGTATTTTCTACTGATACAGACTTGCGTATGCGGCTAGTTTGTACTGGCCGATGGTCCTCACCAAAGCGTCGTAAAGCTAGGGTTTGCCCCATGCGGCCAAACTTTTGTTCTAACTCCAACTCGCTATATGGCCGAAGGTCGCCGCAGGTATGGATACCTTGCGCGGCTAATTTGGCAGCGCTCACTGGCCCGATACCGGGTATTTTTTTAACCGGTAATTGAGCACTAAAACTGTCTAATTCATCGGGTTTTACCACAAATAAACCATTGGGTTTACGCCAATCACTAGCGACCTTAGCGATAAATTTGTTAGGTGCTACTCCTGCAGAAATGGTAATGCCTACTTCGGCTTCAACTTCAATCCGTATCTGCTGAGCAATACGGGTTGCGCTGCCATCAAATAGGGTAGATTCACTCACGTCTATAAACGCCTCGTCTAATGACAAGGGTTCTATAATGTCCGAATAACGCCGAAAAATAGCCATTATTTGTTGTGATACAACTTTATATACAGCCATACGCCCAGGCAAAATTAACAACTGAGGGCAGGCACGTAATGCTTGGGCAGACGGCATAGCCGAATGTACACCAAATTTACGTGCAGGATAATTACATGTGGCTATCACTCCTCTGCTGTTCGCCGCTCCACCAATAGCAATGGGCCGATGACGATAACTTGGTTCATCACGCATTTCTACAGCAGCGTAAAAACAGTCACAATCACAATGTATTATCTTTCTGCTCACCGACTCACCGACTTATTCTGCTTATCTATATGGCACCTTAAAAATACTGTACATACAACCAGTATTTTACCTATAATGATACAAAGATCAAGCACAACGATAATCCTGCCTAAACCCCGCCTAGCACTAGCGCAGGTAAAGCTATATTATGACGGTTGCTTATTTTGGCCTTAACGAGATCCATATGAACCAACAAACACAAACAGAACTTGAAGCGGCAGCCTTTCGGAGCTTAGTTAAACATCTGGACAAACGTAAGGATGTACAGAATATCGACCTGATGATATTAGCGGGTTTTTGTCGTAACTGTATGAGCAAGTGGCTTATGGCGGCAGCCAACGAGAAAGATGTAGCCATGGATTATGACCAAGCCCGTGAGCATGTCTACTGCATGCCCTATAGTGAATGGAAAGACAATCACCAGTTACCAGCAACCGAAGCACAAATGACCGCTTTTGCAGCCATAGAAAAAGCCAAAAAAACGGCTAAGATTTAATTCAATGACTGCCTTATCGACATCCCCAAGCTCTCACCTGCTCATGCAGGCACTTGAACAAAAGGTAACACTATTGATAAGCCAAAGCCTGGTGACCGCCCTGGAAATCGCTCAACTGCAGCAGGAAAACGCCCGTTTAATGACTCAGCTAGGGGTAACAAATATCCCCACGGCAACGCTTAATCATCCCTAGGAGGCTACTGCTGTCTATGAATATCCCTTTAATTTTACGCCAGCACGCAGGCTTAACAGGTTTGGTTATATTACTTGTTGTCGCCTTTATACTTAAAAATGCAGAGAAATCTGTACCTATTGTCATTCAGGCTGATCGGTTAGATGTACTAAACACACCCGCCGCACCTCAGGTATTTAAAGGCGAGTTGAAGCCCCAGCAAGCCTCCACCTCCACTACTCGGGCGGTTTCTAGTGCTAATGCGGCAGCAAGCATTAGCCATGCTATTGAAGCTAGCTTGCGCCCCAAAGTGGAACCACTGCCTAAATTTTCGGACATTACCGACGTAAAAACAAAAAAGGCCATATTTTTCAAATATATGGATGGGTTATCCAATACTTCAAATCACAAGATTGTACAAATTCGTACAGAAATTCAACGCATGCAACCAGGCAAGCTCACCCAGCGGCAGCTCAAACGGCTTAACCGCTTGTCAAAAAGCCATAAGATAAAAACCAAAACACCTGCAGAACAAATCGATTTACTACTACGCAAAATTGACACAATACCAACGGCATTAGTATTGGCTCAAGCAGCCAATGAAAGTGCCTGGGGCACCTCTCGCTTTGCGACTCAAGGTAACAATCTATTTGGCCAATGGTGCTTTAGTTTAGGCTGTGGCTTGGTGCCGAGCGGCCGGCCCGAAGGTGCTAGTTACGAAGTGCGCAAGTTTAAAGACCCTCAAGAGTCTGTGGATGCCTACATTCGCAACTTAAACTCCCATGGTAGTTATAGTGGTTTGCGGCGCATTCGAGAATGTCTAATCGGCGAGGGTCTGCCGATCACCGCGCGCGCCTTATCTGCTGGATTACTAAGTTACTCCTCTCGTGGTGTCGACTATATTGATGACATTAGATCTATGATTCGGGTTAATAAATTGGAACCTTGGCAAAAATCTTGGTGGGGTAACGCAGACCAACACCCTTGTAGTGAGCTAGTGCAACTTGCGCGCCCAGCAGTTGCTACTGAAGACCCTATTCACGGCATCACCACACCAGAGACCTACTAACATGTCGAGACTTGTTTATTCCACCGACCAAGGCCGACTTTGCCCTGATTGTGGCAACGCTCAGTGCCAATGTAACAATGACAGTATTGCCATGGGTGATGGTAACGTACGCATTAGACTTGAAACCAAGGGGCGCAAGGGTAAGGGAGTCACCACAGTCACCGGTATACCGATGGCGGAGCCAGATTTAAAGAAATTACTTAAGGAACTCAAACAAAAGACCAGTACCGGTGGCGCTGTGAAGGAACAGACCCTTGAATTACAGGGCGACCAACGCGATATACTAATGATGTTATTGGCTAATCGTGGTTGGCCTTCGGTAAAAAAGGCAGGTGGATAATGAGTTTAGAGTGGTTTTTGGTGCCTTTAGTTTTAGGCTTGATCTACTGGTGGGACACAAGTGCTGCGAAAGATCGAGCACGCTTGGCCGCTAAACAACAATGTGAGCAACAAGACCTTCAGTTGCTCGATGACACGGTAGCCCTTGTAAAAACCCGCCTAAACCGCGATCATCGGGGTCATATCACATTTTTACGGCAATTCACTTTTGAATTCAGCAGCGATGGCGAGCAAAGAACCCAAGGTGAATTGCATTTATTAGGTAAGAAAATTACCCGTTTACACTTGGAAGTGCATCGAATCCACTAGATTACGACACTATTCGACACTATCCCTAGAGTTTAGCCGCCACTCTGCTAGAATGGCGGCTAATGTGTTCGTTTTATTCATTCTTGGGGAATTGTTAGTTGTCGAATCTACCAGTCATTATTGGTTTTGGCGGAATAAATGCCGCTGGTCGAACCTCTTCCCACCACGGCTATCGTCGCCTTATTGTTGATCACTTAGAGACACAAAGCCGTCTAGACACCCTGACGGACCTAGCCACGCTAACCAACAAGGCTACTTTTCAAAATGGCCTTTACTACATTGCTGGCCCAGGACAGGGACAAGGGCTGACCCAGGCTCAGTTGGCGCAGCAACTAGGCGACGAATTAAAAGACGCCACTTTGATTCGTCCTATACGTCCAGAAGCATACGACATCCACAAACTAGTACTAAACAAAGCTGCAGAAATTAAACCTTCCTCTGGCGACTGTACCTGTATTCGTATGCGTATGCGCCATTTGCCCACCAACCTGCCAGACAATTGGCACGTAAGCTTGATTGACGGCGACACCGTAGAAGTAACGATAAGCGGTGCCTTCTCTGCCATTCTTCCAGACACAAAGCGTGCACCTGTCAGTGCCGCAGGCCAATTACCTGATGGTTTTGTACCTGGATCCTTGTACCAGTCTCGTAACCACCCTCGCAATTTACAAATGACGGTGTTTGGTGCATCCGATGCCCTGTGTTCTACAGGTATTGCCTGGCGAACGATGCAAGACCAAATTGCTCCAGACCGTATTGCCGTTTACGCCAGCAACTCCATTGGCCAGCTGGATGAAGCCGGTTTTGGTGGCCTTATAAAAAGCCCAAGCATTGGCAAACGAATCACCTCAAAACAAATGCCCTTAGGTTATGGCCAAATGCCTGCTGACTTTGTTAACGCCTATTTATTAGGCAGTGTTGGTGCTGTGGGTTCTGCTTTAGGCGCATGCGCTACGTTTTTATATAACCTTCGTAATGCCGTTGAAGATATTACCAGTGGTCGCCGCGACCTAGTGATTGTTGGCGGCAGTGATGCACCTATTACCCCCGAAGTAATGGAAGGTTTTCGCACCATGGGGGCATTGGCCGAAGACCATGAACTGTGTGCCTTAGATGCTAGCCCAGAACCTGATCTGCGCCGCACTTCACGCCCATTTTCTACTAACTGTGGTTTCACCATGGGCGAAGCCTCCCAATGGATTGTACTCACCAGCGACGCATTAGCCCTCAAACTTGGGGCTCAAATTCATGGCGCAGTACCTGGCGTATTCGTCAGTGCTGATGGCCATAAAAAATCTATATCAGCCCCAGGTATTGGTAATTACATTACCTTGGCCAAAGCTGCAGCCCTTACTGAAAGTATGCTAGGCACGCAATCTTTACGCCAGCGCTCTTGCGTACAAGCCCACGGCACAAGTACTCCACAAAATCGCATTACCGAATCCCATGTTATCAATGAAACCGCTAAGGCCTTTGGCATAAATGGCTGGAAAGTAGGCGCTGTGAAAGCTTACCTTGGCCATTCTCAAGGTACAGCTGGAGGCGATCAGCTGGCTGTTTCTTTAGGCATGTGGCGTTATGGCGTTTTTCCTGGCATCGCCACCATAGATCATGTTGCAAGCGACGTTCACGACAGTCATTTGTCTATTCAAACGGCTCACCATGAGGTAGGTATTGAAGGCGTCGATACAGTACTGCTCAACTCCAAGGGGTTCGGCGGTAACAACGCCAGTGCCGTATTAATGGGGCCTCATATTGCTAATCAACTCATGGTTAAAAAACATGGCGCTAAGGCTATGGATAACATGCGCCTAGCACAAGAAATCCACGCCCAAGTTGCAGCGGATTATGATTTACAAAGCATGCGCGGCCACTCTAGGCCCACTTATAAATTTGGCCATAACGTATTAGCGGGCGAAGATTTACTGATAGATCGCCACGAAATTCGCATCCCTGGTTATGCCAAAGGTGTGGATTTGTCAGTTAAAAATCCATTTGAAGACATGTGCTAGCTAACCCACACAATTCGATAAGCGTGGTCTGTTTAAAACATACCCATCTGCTTAGTTAAGCCTTAATACATCTACCGTGTTAGCTACAGTTTGTATGGCGATCTCCGCCAACGATTCCGACCGTAGCTGTGCCAACACGGCCAACACTCTTGGTAGCTTGTCAGGCCGATTAGGTTCACCATTATCCTGCCCTGCCATTGGCATATCGGGCGCGTCGGTTTCTAAAACGATATCAGACAATGGTAATGTCTGCGCCAAGCGCCTCAGCGCCTGCGCTCGATCATAGGTTAAGTTGCCACCTAAACCTATTTTAAACCCCAACTGGGTAAATTTTTCAGCTTGCTGCACGCTGCCACTAAAGCCATGCACTATACCGCCCTGATCAAACTTCAATTGCCTTAACAGCTGACCCAAACGATCATTAGCGTTGCGGCAGTGTACGATAATGGGCAAGTTTGTTTGCTGGGCAAGTTTCACCTGCGCTACGAACCAGTGTTCTTGCTGAGCTATAGAGAAACCTTGTAGCGTTGTATCCAACGCAAAATCCAGCCCAATTTCACCCACGGCAACGGGTTGATGGCAATCAATGGCGGCGGCCAAATCGGTGAGGTGGTGCGGGGTATGCTTATCATTAAAATAGGGGTGGAGACCAAGGGCTAGATGCCAGCATGGTTGTTGTTCACACAGGGTTATTTGCCTAGCAAACAAGTTCTGTTGGGTGCCAGGTACCACTAACTGCCCCACTCCTTGGTCTAGGCAAGACTGCCAAAGATGAGGTTGCAACCCTTGTAAACGAGGGTGGTCCCAATGACAATGGCTGTCTATCAGCTGATGCATTAAAACCCCCTTGTGGAACCAGCATATGTGGAACCGGTATTAGTGAAACTGGTATTAGTGTTCCCGCGTTGCGCGAAAATGAATGTCTGGCCAGCGTTCTTGCGTTAAGCTTAGGTTCACTCTAGAAGGTGCTAGATAGGTTAAGTGCCCACCACCATCGACTGCCAAGTTTTCCGCCGCTTTACGCTTAAATTCATCGAGTATTTTGGGGTCATCACACTCAACCCAACGGGCGGTGTTTACACTAATAGGCTCATAGATACATTCAACCTTATACTCGTCCTGCAGACGATAAGCCACCACTTCAAACTGCAATACACCGACGGCGCCCACAATCAGGTCATTGTTTTTGCCAGGCATAAACAGCTGCGTAGAGCCTTCTTCGGCTAACTGCTGCAAACCCTTTTTCAGTTGCTTCATCTTTAACGGGTCTTTAAGACGCACTCGGCGAAAAAGCTCAGGTGCAAAGTGGGGGATCCCTGCAAACTTAAGATTCTCGCCAGCAGTAAAGGTGTCACCAATCTGAATAGTACCGTGATTATGTAAACCAATGATGTCTCCAGGCCATGCTTGCTCTACGTTGGAGCGCTCACCGGCCATAAAGGTTACAGCATCGGCAACTTTTACATCTTTGCCTATACGGACATGGCGCATCTTCATGCCCCGCTCATAGCTACCAGAACAAATGCGCATAAAGGCAATGCGGTCTCGGTGCTTAGGGTCCATATTAGCTTGAATTTTAAACACAAAGCCGGTGAATTTAGGCTCCACCGCTTGTACTACACGCTCTCCCGCATCTCGACACTGTGGAGCGGGTGCCCACTGTACGAAGTAGTCTAGCATTTCACGTATACCAAAGTTGGATAACGCTGTGCCAAAGAATACCGGCGTTTGCTTACCCTCTAGGAACAGCTGCATATCAAACTTATGGCTAGCGCCACGTACCAATTCAATCTCTTCTTTCAACTCATCCAACAATTCACCCAGAATTTCTGTAGCCTCGTCAGACTCTAAGCCTTTAATTTGGATATCATCGGGAATGGTGTGGCCCTGCCCCGGAGTAAATATGTGCAAGGTGTCGGTGTAAAGGTTGTACACACCCTTAAAACGTTTACCCATACTAATGGGCCAGGTTATGGGCGCACAAGCAATGTTAAGCACGTCTTCAACTTCATCTAATACTTCTATTTGGTCACGTACTTCACGATCCATTTTATTAACGAAGGTAAATATAGGTGTGTCTCGTAAACGACAAACTTCCATCAGCTTAACGGTTCGATCTTCCACGCCTTTTGCGCCATCAATCACCATTAATACTGAGTCAACAGCGGTTAAGGTTCGATAAGTGTCTTCAGAAAAGTCTTCGTGGCCAGGGGTGTCCAAAAGGTTTACGGTACGGTCCTGATAAGGGAATTGCATCACCGAGGATGTCACAGAAATGCCCCGTTGCTGCTCCATCGCCATCCAATCTGAAGTGGCTTTTTTATCGCCCTTTTTACCCTTTACCGAGCCTGCAGTTTGAATAGCTTGACCAAATAACAATAGTTTTTCGGTGATTGTGGTTTTACCCGCATCGGGGTGAGAAATGATAGCAAACGTGCGTCTCTTTTTGATTTCATTGATAAAATTGCTATCAGACATACCCTATAAATCCTAATTTGTACTTGTTTGTTAAATTGCCCTTGGGGGACTGACAAGCGCACTATTCTACAGAATAAGCGCCACGCTA
>JBLHQO010000055.1:0-7937 GCA_047625285.1 Oceanospirillaceae bacterium | reverse complement strand
CGTGCAGGAGGTTTAACTTATCTAGATACTGCTGGAAGTTTCTATCTAGAGTCTTTGGTAAGGAACCATTTCGCAGTCTGAACACATATTCATCAACACGAGCGCGAAGCAATTCGTCAAAAGAATAGTTGGATAAGTCATCAAATCTGCTTTGAATGCGTTTTAGGTAGGTGACAACTTTGTGGCGTGCAATCAATTGCCTGTTTCCCGTTTTACCGTCTACAGTCATTTGCAGATATGCTTTGTTCTCGCGGTCAATATACCAATCAATATCCTTCCACTTTAATTCGGCCATTGCAGTGCCGTGACGAGCGCCAGTGTTCGCAAGTATTAATACATAATCACGCAATAATTCGCGATTTATTGAAGCGCCCTATAAGCGACTACTGGTACGTTGACTTATGGCACTTTAGAAGGCATTAATGGGGCCTGTAGCGTACTTGGGTAATGCTCTAGATGCCACGGCGTCAGTGGTTATCGGGAATTAGGCTAAGCCATTGATCTATAAGGAGTTATTACCTTTAATTGTAGCGTTAGCGGCTATAAGGGGAGAGGTTAAGTCGTTGATTTACAACAAGTTTAATGGGCAGCGGCACTATGGCTGGCTTGAGTTTAAACTTGAGTAGGTTCAGCTGCAACTCTATAGCAATGACAGCTTAAGAGTAGTAGTGTTGTAGCAATCATTACAACCTTTCAAGGATGAGACATGAGTATAAAGAGACAATTACAGGATTAACGCTGTCATTGCTGTTGGCTAGTGGAATGGCTAGTGCTGCTGATGATGCGAAATGTGCGGTTACAGAGAACGGTGCAGTAGATGCTAAAATTATTTACGAAGAAGCAGAGGAATACAGACAGCTTCTAAAACGGATAAATGCCCAGTCCTTTAAGGATGTTGTAGCTTCACCCTCAACTGTGGCTAGCCTGATGGAAGAAAAACTTAGTCTGGAGAGGAGTTATGGATGGATTGCTTCTGCTGCGTATAGAATATACGACAAAACAACTATGTGTGCTGGAGAAGACTGGGTTCATATTTTATATCTTACGGCAGACTCTATAAGATATATGGAGGATATGGAGCGTTATAATTTGGTTAAAGAATGTAAAGTTTGCTGGCTTAGTAAATATCATACGATGTTGGCAAGATATAACCTTTTGGAAAAGTTTTAACGTAATGGCTATATTTAAGCGCTTTGAATGACAAATCTATTTAGGTACAGCTATTTAATGAAACCAATCAACACACTTCTAGCAATACTCTTCATATCACTTCTGTCGTCTCCTAGTTGGAGTGCGACTCTTCGTTATTTGGTTGAGCGAGAGGGTCTCCATTACGAGAGGTTCACTGATGTTCCTTTTAATGGGAAGGTGACTGGGAACGAGCAAGGGTCATTTAAGAACGGTAAGAAAGAAGGTGCTTGGTTTGGTTACTGGGATAATGGTCAGTTAAGAAACCAAAGTAAATACAGTGGTGGTAAGTTAGAAGGTGTTTTTATCAGTTACTATGGAAATGGTCAGTTAAGACGCAAAGGTAACTTAAGGAGTGGTAATCTAGAAGGTGCTTATATTAGTTACCATCAAAATGGTCAGTTAAGACGCAAAGGTAACTTCAGGAGTGGTAAGTTAGAAGGGGCTTATGTTTATCACCATAAAGACGGAACTGTATATAAACCATGGTCAGGAACCTTCAAGAACGGCGAGAAGATCAGTGATTGAGTGAGCAGTAAGTTGATCAAAGTTAACGCAAGAGATAGTTATAAAAGCTAAACCACTCTTTTGTGTGTCTGAGGGGCAGCTAAAGTTATCAGCAGTTCCTCCAGCCTATAAAGCCACACACCTATAACATTTAGCCTTACTTGAGCTAGCTTGAGTGGGGTATTCTTTTGAGTTGGAATTAGCTTTCTCTTAAATTTGAGAATTGCCTTCTGATGAGTCTCTGAAGGTGCCATAGCTTTAGTCACAAGCTTCCAGGGCCCACCGGCCTATATCGTGTCAGCTAGGAGGAATCTCATTCAAGGAATGGGTACTTTAGATACAAGAAAGCCCCATGTACTCTGCGTATAATGGGGCCTACAATGTGATATGGTACCGGTGGGCGGACTCGAACCGCCACGTCTTGCGACAACGGATTTTGAATCCGTCGTGTATACCAATTTCACCACACCGGCACATTGTGGGGCGAATTATACAGAGTATACTAAACTCGTCAATGGCTTTACTTTGTAAAAAGTGAATAAAATCATATCTAAACCTTAAAACTACTCATTTAATGAGCCAACAATGTGCTGAACTATCGCTCAAGATTGGGTATTATAGGCGTCCTTGGCCTATGGCCCTTGATTTTTTACACTTTGGCCCCATTTTTGTCACATGCAAGTTTCTGATTTTAGTTTTCACCTCCCTAACGAGCTTATAGCTCGATATCCAACATCCGAGCGCACGGCGAGTCGATTGATGCAGTTGCATGGGGAGTCTGGCGCGGTGTCTCACGGTGGCTTTACTGATTTGCTTGAGTTTCTTCAGGCAGGTGATTTGTTAGTATTGAATAATACTAAGGTGATTCCTGCTCGCTTGTTTGGCACGAAAGAGTCTGGCGGCAAGATTGAAGTGTTGGTGGAACGACTGTTGGGTGAACGTAATTTTTTAGCTCACGTACGTTCCAGTAAGTCACCTAAAGCCGGTGCTCGATTGTTGCTAGAAGGTGAGGTGTGGGCCACCATGCTTGCGCGTCACGATACCTTATTTGAACTTGTTTTAGATGAGGGCGAAGTGGCGTTAGAGGTATTACAACGCTTAGGGCATATGCCATTACCACCCTATATAGACCGTCCCGACGACACTGCCGACCGGGATCGTTATCAAACAGTATTTGGCGAACATCATGGTGCTGTAGCTGCGCCCACGGCAGGGTTGCATTTTGACCAGCCTTTGTTAGACGCCATAGCGGCGAAGGGTGTGAACTTTGCTTATATTACATTACACGTAGGTGCAGGTACGTTTCAGCCGGTAAAGGTTGAGCGTATTGAAGACCATCATATGCATGGTGAGCTAGTGGAAGTGAGTGCGGCAGTGTGTGATGCTGTGAAGCAGACCCGTGCCACAGGTGGCCGAGTTGTTGCTGTAGGCACAACTTGTGTTAGGTCTCTAGAAAGTGCCAGTGAAAATGGCGAAATAGCACCGTTTAACGGTGAGACACATATCTTTATTTACCCAGGGTATCGTTTTAAAAGTGTTGATGCCTTGGTTACTAATTTTCATTTATCCGAATCAACCTTGTTGATGCTGGTGAGCGCGTTTGCAGGCCGAGATTTTGTTATGAGTGCTTATGCCCAAGCCATTGAACATGAGTATCGTTTTTTTAGTTATGGTGATGCGATGTTAGTGACACCACAACCTTCTGCTTTGGAGCGGACATGAGTCGCAGTTGTTTTATGAAGTTTGAGCGTTTGGCCCAAAGTGGTGAAGCACGCCGTGGCCGATTAACGTTTCCCCGTGGATCGGTAGAAACTCCGTGTTTTATGCCGGTGGGCACCTATGGCACAGTAAAGGGCATGTTGCCCAGAGATATTGAGGCCACTGGTGCGGAAATAATCTTAGGTAATACCTTTCACTTGATGTTGCGGCCTGGTACCGAAGTAGTGAAGTTGCATGGCGACTTGCACAACTTTACTCAGTGGCAAAAACCAATTCTTACGGATTCTGGCGGTTTTCAAGTATTCAGTTTAGGTGCCAAAATTAACGAAGAAGGCGTTAAGTTTCAGTCGCCTGTGAACGGTGATACGGTATTTATGACGCCAGAATCATCTATGAAGGTACAGCAAGAATTAGGCTCCGACGTAGTGATGATTTTTGATGAATGCACCCCTTATCCGGCAACGGAAGAAGAGGCTGCTACCTCTATGCGCCGGTCTATGCGTTGGGCTAAGCGTAGTAAGGACGCCCACAGTGACAGCCCTTCGGCTTTGTTTGGCATAGTGCAAGGCGGCATGTACGAGCACCTGCGTGATGAGTCCCTTGAGGGTTTGGCTGAGATGGATTTTGATGGCTTTGCTATTGGGGGTTTGTCTGTAGGCGAGCCTAAAGACGACATGTTGCGGGTGCTTGCCCATACAGCGCCTAAATTACCTGCGGATAAGCCACGCTATTTGATGGGTGTAGGCAAACCAGAAGATTTGGTTGAAGGTGTGCGCCGTGGTATTGATATGTTTGACTGCGTGATGCCCACCCGTAATGCCCGTAATGGACACTTGTTTATAACTGATGGCGTGGTTAAAATTCGTAACGCTGTACACAAAACAGACCCTAGCCCACTTGATAAAGAGTGTGATTGTTATACCTGCAGTAATTTTTCTCGTGCTTATTTATACCATTTAGATAAGTGTCGTGAAATGTTAGGAGCGCAGTTAAATACCATTCATAACTTGCATTATTATCAGCGGCTCATGGCAGGATTGCGTACGGCTCTGGAAGCGGGTACATTGGACGACTTTGTCGATGATTTCTACAGCAGGCGCGGTTTACCCACGCCTGCTTTGAATAATAAATAATTTTTTTAGTTAATAATGTTGGAGATAATATGAGTTTCTTTATTGAATCAGCCATGGCCGAAGGCGCAGCAGCCCCCGGTGGAGACACAGGTTCTCTTGTGATTATGATGGTAATTTTTGCCGCTGTATTTTATTTTATGATTTGGCGTCCACAATCAAAACGTACCAAAGACCACAAGAACCTAATGGGTGGTTTAGCTAAGGGTGATGAAGTAGTCACTAACGGCGGCATGATAGGCAAAGTGGTTAAAGTAAATGATGATTTTGTTACCATTTCCTTGGCTGAAGGCGTAGATGCCAATTTCCAAAAAGCTGCTGTTGCTTCTGTGTTGCCAAAAGGCACCATTAAGTCCATCTAATTTTGCAGTATTAAAGCCTTAGTTGTTTTGGTCGTTTATGGCCGGCAATGAGGCTTTTTTTATGACTCGTTTTTCAAGGAAAGCCTGTGTTAAATCGATATCCCTTATGGAAAAGCCTACTTATTATTGTTAGTTTAGCCCTTGGTGGGCTTTACGCTCTGCCAAATTTATACCCCGACGATCTGGCTATACAAATTTCTGGAGCAAGAAGCGCCACGGTCATTGATGAGCAGGTGCTTGACCAAGTAACTGATGCCTTAGAGCAGGCTGATTTAAGCGCCATCGGCGTTGAGTTAACGGCTAAAAACGTGCTTGTACGTGTAGCCGACTCCGAAGCTCAATTACATACTAAAGCGGTTTTGAGTGATGCTTTAGGGGATAAGTACGTCACTGCACTAAACCTTGCTCCTACCACACCGGACTGGTTAACCAACTTAGGCGCAGGCCCGATGAAGCTGGGTTTAGACCTGCGTGGCGGCGTACACTTTTTACTTGAAGTAGACATGGTGCAGGCTGTGGCGCAGCGCTTAGACGTATACGTGAGTGAAATTAAAACCTCACTACGGGCTGAAAAATTACGCTATCGTGCTGTTTCTCACGAAGCTGATGGTAGCTTGCGTATTAAATTTATGGATGCCCAAGTTCGAGATGAAGCACGGTCTCAACTTAAGTCCAACTATAGTGAGTTTTTGATGAGCGCTGAAGATACAGACAGCGCGTATTACCTGCTTGTTAGCCTTAATGAATCCACTGTGCGTGAAATTGAGAACTATGCCGTTAACCAAAACTTAACCACTTTGCGTAATCGTGTTAACGAGCTAGGTGTGTCAGAACCTTTGGTGCAGCGCCAGGGTCGTAACCGTATTGTCGTGCAGTTGCCAGGCGTACAAGATACGGCCGCTGCCAAACGTGTGTTAGGTGCTACGGCTAATTTAGAGTTTCGTCTAGAAGCTAAGCCTGGTGCGGCCCGCGTTTCTACGGAAGAGTTTACCTTTAGATCTAACCCTGACCGTAAAGCAACCTTAGAAAAAGACCTCATTATAAGTGGCACTAGCGTTTCGAATGCGCAATCTAACTTTGATGAAAATGGCATGTCTCAAGTGAATATCGACCTTGATAGTCAGGGTGGTAAGCTGATGAATCGGGTGACTCGAAATGCCGTTAAACGCCGTATGGCGGTGGTTTTTGTAGAGCATAAGTCACGTGTCAAAGTGGTCGAAGTAGACGGCCAACGAGTTGATCAGCGTCAATCCTATGTGGAAAAAAGCGTGATCTCTTTGGCCACTATACAAACGGCCTTAGGCAACAGCTTCCGTATTACTGGCCTTGATGGTTCTGGCGAAGCTTCTGAATTAGCTTTGTTGTTACGTGCGGGTTCTTTGGCAGCCCCGATGTATTTTGTTGAAGAGCGCACCGTAGGGCCCAGTTTAGGTCAGGAAAATATTGACCTTGGTTTAACCTCTGTGCAAATCGGATTGGCATTTGTGGTGGTATTCATGCTGGCTTTTTACGGCGTCTTTGGTGTTATTGCCAACGTGGCCTTAGCCTTCAACTTACTGTTAGTAGCGGCAGTGATGTCTTTGCTTGGTTTTACCCTGTCGTTGCCAGGTATTGCCGGTGTTGTGCTTACGGTAGGTATGGCGGTAGATGCCAACGTGCTGATCTTCTCACGTATTAAAGAAGAATTAAAAGCAGGTATGGCGCCACAATCGGCTATCCATGCAGGTTACGAGAGAGCCTTCAGCACAATTTTTGATGCTAACATTACCACTTTGTTGGTGGCGATTATCTTGTACGCCGTGGGCACTGGCCCCGTGAAAGGCTTCGCCGTCACCTTGTCTATTGGTATTGTCACCTCCATGTTTACTGCCATTATGGTGAGTCGTGCCATAGTGAATGGCGTATACAGTGGCAAAAAAATCACTGACATTAAAATATGGCCTTTGTTTATGGGAGCAAGTAAATGAGCGACATGAAGATTGTTAACTTTATGGCCCTGCGTAAAATTGCAGGAGCTATTTCCATTGCCTTGGTGTTGGGTGCATTGGTTTCTCTGGCGGTTAACCAGCTGCAGTTGGGTTTGGATTTTACCGGTGGTACGTTAATTGAAGTAGGTTATGAGCAAGCACCTAGTTTGGTTGATGTGCGTAAGCAATTGCAGGGCGCGGGTTTTGACGACGCTGTAGTACAGAACTTTGGTTCTGAAAAGGATGTCTTGGTGCGTCTAGGCCAAACGTTTAATGACAAAGTAGGTGAGCAAGTTCTTACTGCTTTGCAGTCTGCTTCAGCTTCATCGGTTGAGCTTCGTCGTTCCGAATACGTGGGTGCTCAAGTAGGTGAAGAACTTACCGAGCAAGGCGGCTTAGGTATGCTGCTAGCTTTAGCTATAGTGATGATCTACGTAGCTCTGCGTTTTCAAGTTAAGTTTTCTATCGGTGCAGTGGTTGCTTTGGCCCACGACGTGTTGATTGTATTAGGCATCTTTTCGATACTTAAGCTGGATTTTGACCTAACGGTATTGGCTGCCATTTTGGCGGTGATCGGCTACTCGTTAAACGACACTATTGTAGTGTCTGACCGCATTCGGGAGAACTTCCGTAAAATGCGCAAGGGGTCTAGCATCGAAATTATTAATGAGTCTCTCACACAAACATTAGGCCGTACTTTGGTGACATCCTTTACCACCCTTTTGGTGTTAATGTCGTTATTGGTGTTTGGTGGTGAGCTGATTCATGGCTTTGCTTTGGCATTAACCATTGGAGTATTGGTGGGAACCTATTCGTCTATTTACGTAGCGGCCAACGTGTTGTTGTTGCTAGGTATTAGCAAGGAAGATCTGATCGTTCCACCCAAAGAAGAGATCATTGAAGGCGAAGGCTTTGAAGAGGGTGAAGGTTTTGAAGAGGGTGAAGGTTTTGAGCAGGACTTAGAGCGCCCTTAGGTCGGTAAACCAGTTGGTGGTGTTGTCACCTTGAGCGAAGTCGAAAGATCTAAGATCTCTCAACTGCGTTCGAGATGACAATGTGCTGCG
>JBLHQO010000054.1:0-7985 GCA_047625285.1 Oceanospirillaceae bacterium | reverse complement strand
TTGAAGGCATGCATATTCGTGTTGCTTCAGAAGGTATTACTACTCATACCTATGAGTCAGCTACACTAGCTAAAGCCTTTGAAGAGATCACTGGCATTAAGGTGACTCACGATATTATCGGTGAAGGTGATGTTGTTGAAAAACTGCAAACGCAAATGCAGTCAGGCGAAAACTTGTATGACGCCTATGTTAATGACTCGGACTTAATAGGCACCCACTGGCGTTATAAGCAAGTGCGTAACCTAACCGATTGGATGGCCAACGAAGGTGCAGATGTAACGCTACCTACGTTGGATATTGAAGACTTTATTGGTTTATCCTTCACTACTGGGCCAGATGGTAAGTTATACCAGCTACCAGATCAGCAGTTTGCCAACTTGTATTGGTTCCGCTATGACTTATTTACCGATCCAGCTATCAAGGCTAAATTTAAAGCCATATATGGTTATGATCTTGGTGTGCCAGTTAACTGGTCAGCTTACGAAGATATAGCTGCTTTCTTCACTAATGACATTGGTGAAATTGATGGTAAGAAGATCTATGGTCATATGGATTATGGTAAAAAAGACCCTTCATTAGGTTGGCGCTTCACTGACGCATGGTTGTCTATGGCTGGCGCCGGTGACAAAGGCGAGCCTAATGGCCTGCCAGTGGACGAGTGGGGTATTCGCGTTAACGAAAATAGTCAGCCTGTAGGCTCTTCTGTTTCTCGTGGTGGTGCTACCAACGGTCCAGCAGCAGTGTATTCGATCACCAAGTATCGTGATTGGATGAACGCATACGCGCCTCCTGGTGCATCTGGTATGACCTTTGGTGAGGCTGGTCCTGTGCCTGCGCAAGGTAATGTTGCGCAACAAATTTTCTGGTACACGGCCTTTACTGCAAGTTTAATAGACCCTGATTTGCCAGTGATGAATGCCGATGGCACGCCAAAGTGGCGTATGGCTCCAAGCCCTCATGGTGCTTATTGGACCGAAGGCCAGAAGCTAGGTTATCAAGACGCAGGTTCTTGGACGTTAATGAAGTCTACGCCTGAAGTTCGTGCCAAGGCTGCTTGGTTATATGCCCAGTTTACTGTGGCTAAAACCACTTCTTTGAAGAAATCTCACGTAGGTTTAACCTTTATTCGTGAATCAGACATCGATCATCAATCTTTTACAGATCGTGCTGTAGAGTTAGGTGGTTTGGTTGATTTCTATCGTTCGCCAGCCCGTGTTCAGTGGTCTCCAACAGGAACCAATGTGCCAGATTATCCTAAGCTAGCACAGCTATGGTGGCAGAACATTGGTGATGCGTCTTCTGGTGCTAAAACACCACAGGAAGCAATGGATGCTTTGGCTGCTGCACAAGATAAAGTCTTAGCGCGTCTTGAGCGTGCCGGAGTGCAGGGGGACCTTGGTCCTAAGCTTAACGAACCCCGCGATCCTGAATATTGGTTTAATCAGCCAGGTTCACCTAAGGCGAAGTTAGCTAACGAAAAACCAAAAGCAATCACCATCGATTACGATGAGTTGATTAAGAGCTGGCAGTAAGCTAAAAGCGCCTAATGAAGTATTAGGCGTTTAAATTAACAACGGCCCACTCTTGTGGGCTGTTGTTTCATCAAGTTTTTTGCATAAAATAATGATGACATGGTCGCCAGTGGCGTCATTGGTATTTAAACATTATGTTATGCAAAGGTCTTTTTTCAATTGAGTTATGGAAGCAAAAGCTATGGATTGTACAAGTAACATTAGTGATCTTGTCGTCATTGGTGGCGGTATTAATGGTACGGGTATTGCCCTAGATGCTGCCGGACGTGGACTCAATGTGCTTTTATGCGAGCAAGGTGATTTAGCATCAGCCACTTCGTCCAATAGTAGTAAACTAATACACGGTGGGCTCAGGTATTTGGAGCATTACGACTTCCGCCTTGTCCGAGAATCCTTAGCCGAGCGAGAAGTACTCTTGCGTAAGGCGCCACACCTTATTAAACCAATGCGTTTTCGTATACCGCATCGGCCCCATTTACGGCCTGCTTGGATGATACGACTAGGCCTATTCCTGTATGACAACCTTAGCAAACGGGTTACTCTTAAACCTTCAAGAGCAATAAAGTTTGGGCGTTATAGTCCACTATTACCGCATATGAAACGTGGTTTTGAATATTCTGACGGGTGGGTCGATGATGCCCGCTTAGTGGTGCTCAATGCAGTAGGTGCAAAACAAAAAGGCGCTGATATCAGAACACAAACCCGATGTGTACAGATTAAACGCGTCAATAGTTTATGGCAAGTTACACTAGAAAACGTCAATACAGGCAGCGTTGAGCAAGTACGTGCAAGGGCTCTAGTTAACGCTGCAGGCCCATGGGTATCTAGCCTTTATCGGGACGCTATGCAAAAACAGCCCCCAAAACAGGTGCGACTCATCAAGGGTAGCCACATTGTTGTGCCACATATTCATGCAGAAGAAGAGGCTTATCTATTGCAAAACGAAGACGGTCGAGTGGTGTTTGTTATTCCATTTGAAGGCAAGTTTTCGCTTATTGGTACCACCGACCTTGAGTTCCAAGGGGATCCCTCTGATGTGGCGATATCTCAATCAGAAATCGACTATTTATTAGGCATAAGTAATGAGCACTTTAAACATCAGTTAACTACGGCAGATGTCTATTGGACATACTCTGGCGTCAGGCCATTACTTGATGATGAGTCTGATTCACCGCAAGCAGTGACCCGAGACTACACGTTTGAAGTTGAAGCACCTGCGGGCATGGCTCCGATATTGTCGGTGTTTGGAGGTAAACTCACCACCTATCGTAAGTTGTCAGAGTTGGCAGTGGATAGTCTGGTGGAGCATTTTGAACATGCAGGCCCTGCTTGGACTAAACACTCTACATTGCCTGGGGGGGATTTTAGCAATCAAGCTAGCCTGCAAGCCCAGCTTAACGGCAATTACCCCTGGCTATCGATAGAATTGTGCACCCGCTACGTTCGATCTTATGGAACCTTGAGCTATCAACTATTGAGTAACGCTAAGGCGTTGGCAGATTTAGGACAGCACTTTGGTGCTGGTTTATATGCTATAGAAATTGATTACTTGGTGGCCCATGAATGGGCTTGTAGTGTCGAAGACATTTTGTGGCGCCGCAGCAAGTTAGGGCTATGGTTTAACGCCACACAAAAAGCCGACCTAGCTGAATATTTAAAAACGCTTAACGTGGAGACGCGAAGCACAGCACTTCAGTGTGCTTAATTCATTTTGTTATTTCGCCACAGAATCCCGAGGCGATACCGTAACCAATATGTCGCTGCCACTTAACGTGGCCTGTTCAATTTGAATGGTGGCCACACGTGCACCTTTCTCGTAGGTAAGCACGGATAATTCCGACTGAACCGATGTTATGTTGATCCAGCCATGGTTTGGCATGTTGGTTAAATAATACTCAAACGCCTGCACCGTATCCAATTTAGATTTGAACACTGCGCGGCCAGTCCATTGTTCACCAGTGTTAAGTAACAAAGACTGGTCCACCGCCAATCGGTCATTAGCAGAAACAGGGATGTCGGCGTAAGCATTAGCAACTGCCGGGCTATCACCAGCTATGGTGTTATCTTGCTTGACTGGAATAGTGGTAGCAGGCAGAGTGCAAGCACTTATAAAAAGTAGCCCAAGCACTATGCTTGCGGCTTTAATAGATTGATTCAACATGGCTCAAAGTCCTTTTAACGGATCAACTTAACAATATATACGTAAGTATAACCAAGCCAGTCTACGAAAACAGCAATTTACCTGTTATTGCCGCAATTACTATATGCCTTATGGCACATAAGGCATATATGGCTGAGTAAATTGCATGGCCTGCCACCGCTTAGCGGCCTTAAGGGTAAGGTTGCCATTGGGCATCAGTGCCAATGCTTTATTTAAACGTTGCTCAGCAAGAGCAAAGTGTCCGCTTTCCATGTAACCTAAAGCCAGTTGGGCGTAGATGTCTGCAGCTAACTGCTGTTGCGCGGGTTCCATTGTGGTATCAATGCTACAAGCAGTAAACCACGGCAGCGTTATGCAGGCTGCTATTAGTAAATTTCTTTTTATCATTAATAAAGCTTAGTACAAAAGTCACGTATTGTTTGCTTTTGATTAGGCGGCTATACCGAAGTCTGTTGCTTAGTTTGGAGTCGTTACGTGGAAAATATATTGTTAGCTATCAGTGACTACTTTGAACGCCTGCCAAATAGGTTGCGGCCTTGGCGGTGGGGCATCATTGCCTTTGCGTTAGCTAGCACCATTTTTATGGCGGTAGGTAGTACCAAGTTTGTTATTGATATCACTGTAGACTCATGGTTTAGTGAAGACGACCCGGTATTACAAAGCCTAGATGAGTTTCGAGATCAATTTGGTAGCGATGACGGGTTATTTATAGTTTACGAAGCCAAAGATGGGGATGTATTTTCTCCAGTCTCGCTACGTTTAGTAGATCAACTCACGCGCCGCCTTAGCCGCTGGCAGGATATTCCTCAAAGCACCTTAGAGGCGGCTGGTATTACCCCTGAATTAGCCCTTGAGCTTGATCACATTAAACGCGTTCAATCACTCACTAATGTACGTATACAAGTTAATAGGGGCGATACCTTAAGCTCCCCTCGATTGATCCAAAACCTAGCCATGGATACAGCCGAAGCTGAGCAAGTTAAAGCCATTGCTATGGCTCAAAGCCATTTGCCGTTGTTTTTGTTTTCAAAAAATCATCGTTATGGCGCTATTATGGTGACTACAGATTTTGGCGCCATCCCATTAGCTAAGTCATTAGGCAGTTCATCAGCCCAGGGTCTGGGGGCAAACTCTAGTGATTTGATGGCAGATGACGATTTTGAGTTGGTGGGCGATTTTGATGGCGATGTAGCCACCGATTTTGACCCCACCGCCAGTCAAACCCAGGTGCGTTTTGAAGACATGGATTCAGGCCTTTACCTCACGTTTATGGAGGCTGTGAGCCGGTTATACAAACAGCCAGAATTTGCACAACAGTTTAACTTTTACCCTATTGGCAATGCCTCTATGGTGGAGCTTGCTGTAGATGACTTGATGCAGGCAGGCGTGCTGCTGTTAGGTATGGTGTTGGTGATCAATATCTTATTGTGGACGTTATTCCACTCTGCCAGCGCGGTATTATGGCCACAAATTGCTATCGGTATTAGCGCGTTATTTGTTGTAGGCACCTTAGGGTGGTTAGGTTTAGAGTCTAGTACGCTCATCAGCTTAACGGTGATGTTGATCGTGGCTGTAGGTGTGGCTGATTGTGTACATGTGATGAGTAGCTACGTGTATTTTAGACGTAATGGCCACGAGCATGAGCCAGCACTATCCAAAGCCTACGGTAAAACTGGCCTGCCCATATTACTCACTACCATTACCACTATGGCGGGTATGGGTGCATTAACCATTACCGGTATGGCGCAGTTTGTGATGTTTGGCATTACTTCTGCTGCGGGCGTATTTTTGGCGTTTTTATACACCATTTTTTTACTACCGGCGCTGATGGATTTATGGCACCCCATGCCTAATACGCCTAAGGAGAAGTCTTCCTCGCCTAAGGTAGGCTGGCGTTTGTGGTTGTCTTATTTAGTATGGCCTGTGGCATTGTTGTTTAAATTGCTTTGGTTATTGGTATGGCCTATACGGGTTATATTGCGACGCAGTGGTTTGCAATGGTTGCTTAGCGGTATTTGGTTGCAGGATTTGTTGGATAAAATACCTGCCTTTGTGCAGCAATATAAATACACGGTAAATTTTGCTTTTGTGAGTTTATTTGTGGTGTGTTTGTACGGCGCAACACAAGTAAAGGTAGATTCTAATATTGCCGAGCTTTATCGGGAAGGCTCGCCATTAAGAACCGCTTACACCATAGTTGATGAGCATATGATGGGTACCGGCAGCTTAGAAATATTAGTGGATATGCGGCAGTCTGATGCCTTAATGCAGGCGGGTATATTACAAACCATGGATCGCCTGCAGCGGCACATAGAAAACAAATATAGCCAGCATGTTATCCGTACTCACTCCTTAGCCGACCTTGTTAAAGACACCCATGCCATCATGCAAGATGGTAGCGATGTTTACAAAACCATCCCCGATGATAATTTGGCGGTTTCTCAGCTGTTGTATCTATTTAATAGTTCAAATCCAGCAGAACGGCGTGCGTTGGTGAATGACGATTACAGTCAGAGTCACATCAGTGTGCAACTTCGCAACGCAGGTTCTAGTGAATATGCAGAGTTTTTTGAATTAGTACAGATTGATATTAAGGAGGCCTTTGCTGCTTACGAGGAACAATACCCCAACATGGATGTGCACGTTACGGGCACTTTGGCCATGCTCATGAGGCTGATGGATGACATGAGTAATAACCAGTTTAAAAGCTTGGCTTTAGCCATGATTCTCATATCAGGTTTGTTAGTACTTACTTTGGGCTCTGTGCAGGCAGGGCTCATGTCTATTATCCCCAATATGATTCCAGCCACCTTGGCTTTTGGCCTTATGGGGTTGATGGAAATACCGTTAGATACAGACACCTTAATGATTGCCCCATTAATCATAGGCATCGCTGTAGATGACACTATTCACTTTATTACGCACTACCGAATGGCCTTGGCCAAACATAGCGACATGCGCTTGGCGCTCGTTGACACCATTAAAGAGGTAGGCCAAGCCGTAACCTTTACCAGCCTAGTGCTGGGCTGCGGCTTCTTTATGCTGAGCTTTAGTAATTACTTAGGCCTTGCCAAGGTGGGGGCATTTGGTTCGTTGGCTATTTTTGTGGCCTTGTTGTGCGACTTATTGTTCTTCCCAGCTTTAATTATGGTATTTAAACCTAAGTTTGGCCAACAAAACGTCACCGATAATCTAGATTTTAAAGGAATAAAATAATGTGTTTAATCAACAAAATAGTAATGCTATGCCTCAGTTTATTGGTGGTGGGTGTTGCCCAGGCGCAAATGACAGCTCGTGAATTAGTGCAAAAAATGGACGACAACCAATTACAAACCACAGATTCATCGTTTAACGTAATACAGCTTACCACCTGCAAATATGGCACTAAAGAGGGCAAGCTTAAGTGTGTAGAAAAACCTCGTATTAAAGTATTAGAAAGTGCCCAAATTAATATGGGTGACAATAATAAAGACAGTAAATCCATTGCCATCATCATAGAGCCTGCCAGTGAAAGGGGCATTGGCATGTTGACTTATACCTATGATGCTAGTGATCAAGACAACGAAACTTGGCTTTATTTGTCGGCCCTCGGCAAGGTGAAGCGTATTGCCTCCGGTAGCGATGATGAAGAGACCGAACCCACCAGTCTGTTTGGTTCAGAGATAAGCACAGAAGACCAAGAAACGGGTAAGCTGGATGATTACACCTATAAAATTCTACAACGTGGCACCTTCAAGGGCCGGCCAGTGGCCGTGATTGAATCTGTGCCCACGCCACAGCGTTTAAAACACACCCGTTACGGCAAAGTAAGAACATGGGTTGATACCGAACGTTTTATAAGTTTAAAAATGCAAATGTTTGATAAACACGGTAACGCCATTAAACAGGTGTCGGTGGCTAAGGTTGAGAAAATCAAAGACATTTGGTTAGCCAGAAGTATGACCTTTAAGAATTTAGTGAGCCGGCGCTTAACCAATATGAAAATAAAGGCCATCACCTTTGGGCTTAATATAGATGAAGGTTTTTTAACACAACGGGCACTAACCGACCAAGCCTTTAGGCAAAGGCACTTACAAACCCTTAGGGAGCAGGCACAATAGCTATGGGGATTAAAATGCTAACGAGGCTGGTGGCCTTGGGGTTAATGAGTATAGTTGTTGCTATGCCAGTTGCAGCAGAAGACCTATTAGCAGATGATTTACTAGGTGAAGATTTTGATGACGGCGCAGATTTATTTGCCGGTGATGATTTTTCGGCACAGAGCATCATCGTTGCACAAAATAAGCCGTTAC
>JBLHQO010000053.1:0-8524 GCA_047625285.1 Oceanospirillaceae bacterium | reverse complement strand
GCTCTGGTGCCATATTCCATTCGTGGTTAAGTTGGGTTTTAGTCATCATGTGGGCGAAGCTTGGACCCTGGGCGATTTTCTGCGCCATTTTAGAGGCTGTAGCCTCTAACTCGTCTGCCGCCACAATGCGGCTGTAAAACCCCCAACGTTCGCCTTCTTCAGCGCTCATAGATCGGCCTGTAAAGAGCAAATCGGCGGCTCGAGATTGGCCGATAATACGCGGTAAAATAGCGCAAGCTCCCATATCACAGCCTCCCAAACCCACCCGCGTAAAGAGGAAGGCTGTTTTCGCTTGAGGTGTGGCTATGCGCATGTCGCTGGCCATGGCCAGGATCGCCCCCGCACCAACGGCAACACCATCTATAGCAGCAATAATGGGTTTACCACAGGCAAGCATGGATTTAACTAAGTCACCCGTCATACGAGTAAATTGCAGCAATCCTTTAGTATCCATGTCTAACAAAGGACCAATAATTTCGTGTACATCACCACCGGAGCAAAAGTTGCCCCCGTTAGGCAATATAACAATGGTTTTAATAACGTCTTGCTGCGCCACTTGGCGAAACAACGCCGTAAGTTCGGCATAGCTATCAAAAGTGAGTGGATTCTTACGTTCAGGGCGGTTGAGGCGTATATAGCCGATGCCCTGTTCACAATGCCAGTGAAAATAGCTGGCGGCAAAGTCGTCTAACGAGCTCATGATTGTGTTACCCCAAACTTAGTAAGTTGTTCTAATAGTGAGATTAGTGTGTCTGATTGTTCAGTATTTAAAGGACTCATAATGTCATCTATCCATTGTGCGTGGAGCAGTGCCAAGTGTTCAAATTCTACTTTTCCACTTGCGCTAAGGCAGACCTTTTGAGCCCGGCGGTCTATAGAATCTTGCGTGCGCTCAATGAGTCCCTCATCGACTAGTCGATTAACGATGCCCGTGGTGTTGCCGTTAGACACCATCAAAAATCTAGACAGTTGCGACATTCGTAGACCGGCTGGATGGTGGTCCAGGGCCGCCATAACATCAAACCTTGGTAAGGTGGTACCACACTCCAGCCTTAGCCGTTCGCGCAACATAGCCTCTACATTGCTGCTAGTTTTGAGTAATTTCAACCATACTCGAAGATGTTGGCGAGTATTAGAGGCATAATAATTAACCATCTATGGAGCACCCCCATCTAGCCTCAAGGTATGGCCATTGCAGGCTGGGGTCTGACACATAAATACCACTGCAGCAGCCACTTCCTCAGGCGTAGTAAACCGGCCTATGGGGTTGTCTTTAAGCAGCTGCTGTTCTGCCTGTTGACGATCAACAGAGGTAGCTTGCATGATTTGTTCGATACTGCGCTGTAGCATCGGTGTATCGGTAAACCCTGGACACACTGCGTTAGTGGTAATGTTTTTTGGGCCCAGCTCAATAGCCAAAGATTTCACCAAACCAATAACCCCGTGTTTAGCGGCGCTATAAGCAGCAGCATATTTGTAACCCCTTAGCCCCGCAGTGGAAGAGATGGCAATTAGGCGCCCTACTCCTTGTGCTAAAAGGTCTGGCAAAACCGCTTGAAAGGTATTGAAACAACCATCAAGATTAACACCCATGGCATCTTGCCAGTCTTGCTGAGACAATTTGATGAATGGGCGAGCTTCGGCACTACCCGCATTGGCTACAGCGATAGTAAAAGGCCCGTAATTTTGCCGTGCTTCATTTAGCGCTGTGTCTAAAGAGGCCCTGTCGGTCACGTCACATGTCACAAACTGTGCGTTACGCAAACTGGCCGCCAATTGTTTAAGTGGTGCCTCATTGCGACCACATAGCGTAAGCCTACAACCTTGAGCATCCAGTTGTTGAGCGATGGCAAGGCCTACGCCAGAACCTGCGCCGGTCACTAGGGCGTGCTGATCCATTAAATTCATGTTATTTCTGGCCTTTATCTGAAGCAGGTATTGAGCTAACTTGTAACGCTTTTTGAGCTTCAATCTGGGCTAAACGATGAAACTGGTCTTTACCTGGCCCATAAGGTAATGGCCATTGTTGTTGTTCATCACCCAATTTTGCGGCTGCATGATGAGTCCAATTAGGGTTTGATAGATGCGGACGAGCCAAGCACACTAAATCGGCCCGGCCAGCCATAAGAATTGAATTGGCATGATCAGCTTCGAATATATTACCCACAGCCATGGTGGGTATAGCCGCTTCATGACGAATTTGATCGGCAAATGGAGTTTGGTACATACGCCCATAAACAGGTTTGGCTTGTTGGCTGGTTTGGCCACTGGAAACATCGATTATATCCGCCCCGGCTTCTTTAAAGGCCTTAGCAACAGCGACCGCTTGTGCAGGTTCCATACCCATGCCTTCCACCCAATCATGGGCCGAAATACGCACTGACATAGGCATATCTGTTGGCAACACATCTCTAATAGCAGTAAACACACGCAAAGGAAATCTGAGACGATTATCCAGGCTACCACCATATTGATCTTCACGTTTATTGGTTAGGGGTGTGATGAACGACGACAATAAATAACCATGGGCGCAGTGCAATTCAATCATATCAAAACCCGCTTCAAGGGCCAGTTTGGCTGCCGAAACAAAGTCACTTTGCACTTGGTCCATCATCTGTTGTGTCATGGCCGATGGTATTTGATTGTCTGCCGACCAAGCCACCGATGAGGCTGCTATTAGTGGCCAGTTACCGTCTACCAAAGGAGCATCCATTTTTTCCCAACCACGCTGAGTAGACCCTTTAGGGCCAGCATGGCCAAGCTGCATACAAATTTTTGCTGCACTTTCTTGGTGTACAAAATCGGTCACCTTGCGCCAAGCAACACTGTGCTTAGGGGTGTAAAGGCCAGGGCAGCCAGTGGTTATACGGGCATCAGCACTGGTGCACGTCATTTCTACATAAACCAGCCCCGCACCACCTTTGGCTAAGCTGCCATAATGCACTAAGTGCCAATCTGTAGGGCTACCATCTTCGGCTTTATATTGTGCCATTGGCGACACCACAATCCGATTGATCAACTTGAGCCCACGCAACTGAAAGGGTGTAAACATAGGGCTTCGTTTAGTGCTAACGTCGCTAGTTTTTTGGCTACTGTGCTGGCTACCTTGCTGTTTAAACCATTGCTCTGCATCGGCTAACCATTTTGGATCCCGCAGACGCAAGTTTTCATGGCTAATACGTTGTGATCTAGTGAGTAAGGCGTAGCTAAACTGTACTGGATCTAAGTCTAGGTATCGCTCTACCTGCTCGAACCACTCCATAGAATTACGTGCCGCAGACTGCAAGCGCAACACCTCTAGCCGGCGATCATTTTCATACTTGGTGAAGGCATTGGGCAGGTCGGCTTCTTGTTCTATGTAGTCTGCCAAGGCAATGGCGCTGTCAAAGGCAAGCCGGCTCCCAGAACCAATAGAAAAGTGAGCCGTTGCTGCTGCATCACCAATGAGTACTAAGTTTTTGTGAGACCAGCGATTACACATTACCCGAGGAAAGTTGATCCATGCCGAACCACGAATATGCTTGGCATTAGTCATTAAGCTATGGCCACCTAAGTGCTCTTTAAAAATATCTTCACAAATAGCGATTGATTCTTGTTGTGTAAGATTAGCAAAATCAAATTTTTCAAAGGTGGTTTTACTACATTCAACAATAAATGTAGCTGTGTCATCACTAAATTGGTATGCATGGGCCCAGACCCAGCCATGTTGTGTTTTTTCAAAAATGAAGGTAAATGCATCATCAAATTTCTGATGGGTACCAAGCCAGGTAAAGTGGCATAACCGTTCATCTATTTGCGGTTCGAATACTGCAGCAAATTGAGTGCGAGCCTTAGACCTTAAACCATCTGATGCCACCACAAGGTCATACTCGGCCATGTAGTCTTCATATTCTCCCGCTTCAGTTTCAAAACGTAATTCAACACCCAGTTCTTGTGCTCTGTGTTGTAATATTTGTAACAACTTCATGCGCCCAATACCACAAAAACCATGTCCTCTAGAAACAGAGCGCGTGCCATCTTTAACAACCGCTACGTCGTCCCAGTAAGCAAACTCATCACGAATTGCTTGAGCACTAACGGGGTCATTGCGATCTACATTTGAGAGCGCTTCATCAGATAACACAACTCCCCAACCAAAGGTATCGTCTGGCCGATTTCTTTCAAGCACCAAAATCTGGTGATTGGGGTTGCGCAATTTCATGCTGATGGCAAAATAAAGTCCTGCTGGACCACCGCCTATACATGCTATTTTCATGGGTGTGTACCTTAAAATACGATCTTCAAATATTTACTTTAAGCTTAAAATATATTACTTTAAGCTTAAAGTAAATATTTGGATCACTAATTATTAAAATTAGCCCGGTATATGAAAGGAGCTTATAACTATAAACTGGGGTGATAGTTATGCTAATGCAGCATATATAAAGCCGAGGAATTGCTACCAAAGCCATAGCTACTGCTTACCTCAGGCGTTTTAGATAGGTGCCTTAAATAGATGTCTGAAATTGCATTATGAATGCCTTTGTAAGTGCAAAGTGATTGAACCGTGTATCGCACTACCAAATTAAAACAAATACTCGCCTTCAACTGCTCATCTAGCTGAAGATGTAAATAAAATGAGACTTTAATATGAATAATTACGCCTATATTTATGATACTGCCCGTAGCGCCTTTGGCACCTTAGGTGGTGGCCTTTCTTCTGTACGCCCGGATGATCTATTAGCTTCCATCATCCGGGAATTAGTGGGCCGCAATGGTTTCGACTTAAAAGAATATGAGGATGTAATCGCAGGCAATACCAACCAAGCCGGAGAAGATAGCCGTAACGTGGCTCGTTTTGCGGGGTTATTGGCTGGTTTACCTATTAGCACTGGAGGCATTACTGTTAACCGTTTGTGTGGGTCCAGTATGGCAGCAGCGCTGGATGCTGCCCGTGCCGTGCGCTGCAACGAAGGTGAACTATTTATTGCCGGTGGCGTTGAATCGATGAGCCGAGCACCACTAGTATTGTCCAAGGCCACTAGCGCCTTTGATCGTGGCCAGCAATTGGCGGACACCACCATGGGTGCGCGCTTCACTAACCCTAAAATAAGCCATGCTTTTGGTGAGCACACCATGCCGCAAACGGCAGACAATATTGCCTCAGATCTAGGCATCAACCGAGGTCAATGCGACGTATTTTCCGCCCGTTCACAAACCAACTATCAGGCGGCCAAGAACGCAGGCCTAATGGCGGCACAAATTGTACCTATAGAGGTGGCTCAAGGTCGTAAAAAACCTGCCATTATTATCAGTGAAGATGAACATCCTCGAGCGGGCTCAACGGTTGAAGTGTTAGGTAATTTACCTACTTTGGCTAATGATGGTGTAGTTACAGCCGGTAATGCTTCGGGCCTGAACGACGGTGCGGCCGCCATGATTATTGGTAGCCAAGCCGTAGGCGAAAAGTATGGTGTGGCGGCTAAGGGGCGAATACTCGCGGGCGCGATTGCCGGTGTAGAGCCACGCACTATGGGCCTTGGCCCAGTGCCAGCAAGCCAAAAAGCCCTTACCAGAGCAGGCTTAAACCTTGCACAAATGGATGTTATAGAAGTGAATGAAGCTTTTGCGGTGCAAGTGCTAGGTTGTTTGCAGCTTTTAGGTATCGACTTTAACGACAGCCGTGTTAACGCCAATGGTGGCGCCATTGCGGTGGGTCATCCGTTGGGCGCTAGTGGCGCTCGTATTATTCAAAACGCCCTTGCACTGCTTGAAGCTAAGCAAGGGCGCTATGCTTTGGTGACCATGTGTATAGGCATAGGCCAAGGTATTGCCATGGTTATTGAGCGCGTTTAATCAGACAAAGTTACAACAGGGCATCGTAATGAGTACAGTGAGCTACAGCATTGACCAACACGTGGGTGTGATCAGTATTAACAACCCACCATTGAATCTTTTAGGCCATGGTTTGAGAGAGGCCATTTTAAACGAAATAACCAAAGCTCAAAGTGACACGAGTAAAGCTTTGGTTATCATCTGCCAGGGGCGTACATTTTGTGCTGGCGCCGACATTAAAGAGTTTAATCAAACACCTCAATCACCATCGTTGCCCGAGTTAATAACCGCTGTTGAAGCCTCTACAAAACCGGTCATCGCTGCCTTACACGGAACTGTCTTGGGCGGCGGGTTAGAACTAGCCTTAAGCTGTCATTATCGGCTGGCGTTACATTCGGCCAAGGTGGGCTTGCCTGAAGTAAAACTGGGGTTATTACCTGGTGCTAGCGGCACGCAACGGGTACCACGTTTAGTGGGCGCCAAGGCAGCCTTAGACTTTATGACGGCAGGCACTCCCATCCCTGCAAGCAAAGCCCTAGCACTTGGGTTGATAGATCATCTTGTTGAAGGTGACTTATTATCAGCATCATTGAGTTATACAAAGCAACTGTTAGAGCAGCAGGCAACTTGCCGTCGGGTGAGTGAATTGAAGGTTGATGAAGCCAGCTACGACAATCACTTGTTTGCTGAATATCGCGCAAAGTTAGCTAAAACCATGCGCGGCCAACAGGCGCCTCAACGTATTGTAGATTGCGTAGAAGCCGCTACGCGCTTGCCGTTTGTTGAAGCACTACAGTTTGAACGTGACCAATTTATGGCCTGTAAGTCCCACCCCCAATCAGCTGCCTTAAGGCACGTGTTCTTTGCTCAGACGCAGGCCAAAAACAGCGCTAAAAAATACCAAGCTAAATTGCTGGATGACCAACAGCCCAAAACAATTAAGCAAGTGGGCATCATTGGTGCGGGAACTATGGGCACAGGCATTGCTATGTGTTTTGCCAACGCTGGGTTGCAAGTCACCTTGGTAGAGATCAATCAGCAAGTTCTGGACCAAGGTATGCTGATGATCAGCAAGCGCTATCAATCAACCCATGACAAGGGCCGGTTAACGCCAGAACAAATGCAACAGCGCTTACAAGCCATAACACCCACTATGGCGATGCAGGATCTAAGTCAAGTTGATCTAGTGATTGAAGCTGTGGTTGAAAACTTGGCAGTGAAACAAAAAGTATTGAGTCAGTTAGACGCTATATGTGCACCCCATACTATTTTTGCCAGCAATACCTCCTACTTAGATATTGAAGCGATGGCTGATAAAGTGAGTAGGCCTGAACAATTGGTTGGTATGCACTTTTTTAGCCCCGCCAATATCATGCCATTGCTGGAAGTAGTACAAGCCCGCAGAACCAACAATGCCACCCTAGCTGCAGTGATGGCTGTGGCTAAGGTGATTAACAAAACAGCTATAGTAGCCGGCGTTTGTTATGGTTTTATAGGTAACCGTATTTATAGTAAATATTTAAAAGAGGCCAACTTGTGTTTGCTTGAAGGCGCTAGTGTAGAACAAGTAGACCGGGCCATGTTTGATTTTGGTATGGCTATGGGGCCATTTAGCGTGTCTGATTTAGCAGGGCTAGATATCGGTTATAAAGCACGAGAGTGTTTAACCGAAGAAGCAAGAGGCCCCAGTAAATTTTTCCGGGTTGCCAATATGCTGGTAGAACAAGGCCGGCTGGGACAAAAGACCGGAGCGGGCTTCTATCGCTATGACCCTGAAACTCGTCAAAAACAAGTGGATGATCAAGTAATGGTTTGGGTTGCGCAGGCAGCGCAGGCCGAAGGCATTGAACGCCAAACCATGACCGATACACAAATTGTACAGCGGTTAACTCAGGCAATTATTGACGAAGGTAACCATGTGCTAAACGATGGTATTGCTCAAACTGCAAGTGACATAGACCTAGCCCTTATTTTTGGTTACGGTTATCCAGCCTATCTTGGTGGGCCGATGTACATGGCTAGCGTTCAATAGCCACAGAGTGGCATATTAATAACAAGTTGCTGCGACACGGCTATTACGTAATTATTAGTGCGCCACAACTGTCATTTAACGGTCTTTACGATAATAATATAGTGAAGATTACACAAAGGGACACGTTATGTTTACACCAGATTTCAAACAACAGCCTTATTGGTGGGATCGCAGCGCACCACCAACAGAGCAAGACATAGAACTTCCTAAAAAAGTTGATGTCCTTATCATAGGGGCAGGTTACACAGGGCTTCATGCTGCAATCCAGACTGCCAGAGGGTCAAGAGACACGTTAGTCATTGATGCCGAGCACGCTGGCTGGGGCTGCAGTACAAGAAACGGTGGACAAGTTAGCACAAGCATAAAGCCGAGTTTTTCCGAGCTTGAAACAACACACGGTAAAGATATGGCTTTTGCCATTCATGCGGAAGGTGACAAATCATTACAATTTACTGGAGACTTCATCAAAGAAGAGGGCCTTGACTGTAGCTATGCTGAGGTGGGCCATTTCCATGCCGCACACAACTGTGCACAATATGAAAAGCTTGCGAGGGCTGTTGGAAATCCCGTGTCTGGACTTGAGGATGAGGCCTATATGATTCCGAGATCAGAACAGCGTTCTGAATTAGGCACAGATACCTATTTTGGTGGGGCTGTTTTTCCTAAGCACGCTTCAAT
>JBLHQO010000052.1:0-8544 GCA_047625285.1 Oceanospirillaceae bacterium | reverse complement strand
TGGTTTTTTTCTAGGGATAATTTAGCACTGCCACCGGCATTTGCTTCAGTAGTCATGAGTGGCAGCGCCAAGCTGCTGCTTAATTCTTGGTGATTAAAGGCATAGCCATCTACGGCAACGTTATCAAACCGTGGGCTGTCGTATGCAGTGGTGACATCTTCAGATAAGCGTCGGTTTATACACTCGCCAAGGGCCAAAGTTTCAGATGAAACTTGGGTGGAAACGGCGTCTTGCATGCGTTGCCATACGATAGATGCTGGTAATAGCTGTTGATCTGGACTGTAACAATCGTTGCTGGCTTTTGCTGGTATGGTCGGCTTAACAGAGTCTAACGGTGTAGTCACAAGACCGGTATGCTGTAATACAAAAGCGGCCACTTGTTGAATGTTGTTAATATCCAATTGGGGCAGGTTGATAAACAAATCATCTTTGTCTGTTGCCACGGCCACAATGTTGGGCATTTTATTGGCCAAAAAGCCGCGCTTGTTAAGGTTGAGAACCACCTCTAATTTAGGGTGGTCAGCGCCCTTATAACCTTCCACAATTACTAGATCGCATGGTTCAAACACGTGTAATAGTTGCGCTAGTTTAGGGATGTCTTGATCGCGGTATTCATGCATTAATGCCCAGCGTTTTTCTGTAGCTAACAACGTTTGTTTAGCGCCTGCTGCGCGATGTCGGTAGCTGTCACGGCCTGGCTCATCAATGTCTACGTTATGGTGGGCATGTTTAACAGACGACACTTTATAACCCATAAGCGTAAGCTGGCTAATAAGGCGTTCTACGAGGGTGGTTTTGCCGTTATTTTTCCATCCGACAACGCCGAAAACTTGCATTCTGTTGTTACCTAATGTGCTTCACAATATGTGGGTGATTGTACTGCATTTTTAGTCCTATGTGGCTTGGATTAGGTCATATTTGTTGTATTAACTATGGGGGCTAAATTTGGTGATTAATTCTGGCTTTATCTGCATACTTCTATTTGGGTCGCAATTGAACAAGAGCCTAGGGCTGGCTTTTAGCACAATGTGTGCTGCGAATATCAGACTCACTGCAGCATTGCACCGAAACACGTGGATGACACAATGAAAAAGTACTCAGGCTTTAGCCTTTTTAAGCACTCCCTTAGCCATCATGAAAACTGGCAGGCCGCATGGCGTAGCCCGCAGCCTAAAAAAGAATACGATGTAATCATCGTTGGTGGCGGCGGCCATGGTTTGGCCACAGCCTACTACTTGGCAAAAGTACATGGCATTACTAACGTTGCCGTGTTGGAAAAAGGCTACTTGGGTGGTGGTAACACAGCGCGTAACACCACTATTGTACGCTCTAACTACCTGTGGGACGAAGCGTCTAAGCTTTACGACCACTCGTTAGATCTGTGGAAAGACTTAAGCCAAGATTTAAACTACAACGTGATGTTTAGTCAGCGTGGTGTTTTGAACTTAGGCCACACTCTGCAAGACATGCGCGACATCGAACGCCGTGTTAACGCCAACCGGTTGAACGGTATTGACGGCGTGGTATTAAATACTGCAGAAGTTAAAGAAATCGTGCCCATTATTAACGATTCTCAAGATATTCGTTACCCAGTGTTGGGAGCATCTTGGCAAGCTACTGCTGGTGTTGCACGACATGACGCTGTGGCATGGGGTTTTGCTCGTGGAGCCGACAGCTTTGGTGTTGACCTTATCCAGCAATGTGAAGTTGTAGACATCGTTACAGAAGAAGGCGCCGTAGTGGGTGTAAAAACTACGTTAGGCTTTATTGGTGCTAAAAAGGTAGCTTGTGTTACAGCCGGTAATTCCGGTGTGATGGCCGCTATGGTTGGCCTACGTCTACCTATTGAATCGCGTCCACTACAAGCATTAGTGTCTGAGCCGGTTAAGCCCATTCTAGATACCGTTGTTATGTCTAACGCGGTACATGCCTATGTAAGTCAATCAGACAAAGGTGACTTGGTTATTGGTGCGGGTACAGACTCTTACAACGGTTATGGCCAACGTGGTAGTTTCCATGTGGTAGAACATACCCTGTCTGCCATCTGTGAGTTATTCCCAATGTTCAGCCGTGTACGTATGAACCGTGCTTGGGGTGGTGTTGTAGATACCTGCCCAGATGCGTGCCCTATCGTATCCAAAACCAGCATTAAAGGTTTGTTCTTCAACTGCGGTTGGGGCACTGGTGGCTTTAAGGCAACGCCTGGTTCTGGTCATGTGTTTGCTCACACCTTAGCTCACGATGAAGCCCATCCGTTGGCTGCACCGTTCAGCTTGGACCGCTTCAATACTGGCCACTTAATCGACGAACACGGCGCTGCCGGCGTTGCTCACTAATTCTTGGTGATAAGGAGACTTAACCATGCATCATATTTACTGCCCTTATTGTGAAGAAATCCGTGAAGAGGAAGAATATTCCTATACTGGTGAAGCACATATCGAACGTCCAAAAGACCCAGCATCTATTACTGATGAGGCTTGGGGTGACTATATTTTCTTCCGTACTAACCCACGTGGTATCCACCACGAAATGTGGTATCACGCCGCGGGCTGTCGTCGTTACTTCAACGCCACGCGTGACACACATAGCTACCAAATTCATGAGACTTATAAAATGGGCGAATTACCGACCATCACTGCTAAAACCATAGCTGCTGCTAAGGGAGGCGCATCATGAGCCAAGTTAATCGCTTAGCAACAGGCGGTCGTATTGATCGTTCTAAGCCAATGACCTTCACCTTTAATGGCAAAACCTTCCAAGGTTTTGACGGTGACACCTTAGCGTCTGCTATGTTGGCAAACGGCGTTAGCATTGTGGGCCGTAGCTTTAAGTATAGCCGCGCACGTGGCATCTTAGGCCACGGTGCCGAAGAACCTAATGCCTTGATGCAGTTGCACAAAGGTAATGAAACTATTCCTAACCCACGGGCAACGCAAGTTGAGTTGTTCAACGGACTAGTGGCCACCAGTACTAACGGTTGGCCGAATGCCGATTTTGATATCATGGAATGGGTTGGTAAAATTGGTGGCAAGATGATGCCTCCTGGTTTTTACTACAAAACTTTTATGGCGCCACAAAAAATGTGGATGACCTACGAAAAGCTGATTCGTAAAGCTGCAGGTTTTGGTAAGTTATCCCTCGAGCCAGATCCAGATACTTACGACAAAGTTAATGTTCATTGTGACGTAATGGTAGTGGGTGCAGGCCCTGCAGGTTTAGCGGCTGCATTGGAAGCTGGCCGTAGTGGCAAGCGAGTGATCATTGTAGACGAACAAAATGAATTTGGTGGTACCTTGCTCGCCAACAACCAAACCGTTGATGGTGTAGATGCTGCCACTTGGGCAGAGCAAGCCACTAGCGAACTAGCAGGCATGGCTAACGTCACCTCAATGCCACGTACCACAGCGTTTGGTTACTACGACCACAACTTTTTGTGTGCACTAGAGCGCCGTACCGATCACCTTGGCCCAGTCGCCTTAACTGGCACACGTCAGCGGCTTCACCGTATCCGCGCCCATCAGGTGGTATTGGCTACGGGTGCTATCGAGCGTCCGTTAGTATTTGGTAACAACGATCTTCCTGGCATAATGTTAGCTAACTCTGTGTCTACTTACATTAACCGTTATGCCGTGGTACCTGGCCAACGTTGTGTAGTAATGACAACTAACGACTCTGGTTACCAAACTGCGTTAGACATTCAAGCTGCAGGCCGCACGGTTGTAGCTGTAGTTGATTCACGACATGCGCCAGATGGCCGTCTTGTACAAGCGGCTAAAGCTGCTGGCATTCAAGTGATGGCAGGCCATGGTGTGATTGAAGCCCAAGGTGGCAAAAGAGTGTCTGGCGCTATTGTTGCTCCATTAGATGAAGCTGGCGACAAGGTAATGGGCGCGGGTAAAACCCTAAGCTGTGACTTAATTGCTGTTGCTGGTGGTTGGAGCCCTGTGGTTCACCTAAGCTGCCACACCGGTAGCCGCCCAGTATGGAAAGAAGACGTGGCAGGTTTTGTACCCGGCCCAACCATTCAAAACCAACACCTTGCAGGTGCTATTGCTGGCGAATACCGTTTATCACAAGCACTAAATACGGGTATTCAAGCTGGTGCCACTGCTGCGGGTACGCAATCGACCCAAGTATTTGATTGTGGTGATGAGTCGGAAGGCGCTGCACAAGCCCTTTACCTAATACCACACACTAAGCCTATTAGCCGTGCACCTAAACAGTTTGTTGATTTCCAAAACGACGTTACTGCTGCTGGCATAGAACTGGCTGCCCGTGAAGGTTTCCAATCTATTGAGCATGTAAAGCGTTACACCGCTATGGGTTTTGGTACTGACCAAGGTAAAACTGGTAACGTTAACGGCATGGCTATCGTCGCTAAAGCCTTGAATAAGACCATTGCTGAAACAGGCACCACCATATTCCGCCCTGCATATACGCCAGTGACCTTTGGTGCTATGGGCGGCCGTGACATTGGCGTGTTGTTAGACCCAGCCCGTCATACCTCTATGCACCCATGGCATTTGGCCAATGGCGCAGAATTTGAGAACGTAGGACAGTGGAAGCGCCCTTGGTACTTCCCTCAAGCTGGTGAAACCATGCAGCAAACCCTTAACCGGGAATGTTTGGCGGTACGTAACAGTGTAGGCATGCTAGATGCTTCTACTTTGGGCAAGATCGATATCCAAGGTAAGGATGCCCGTGAATTCCTTAACCGTGTGTACACCAACGCATGGACAAAGTTAGCCCCAGGCAAGTGTCGTTATGGCTTAATGCTTAAAGAAGACGGCATGATCTTTGACGATGGGGTAACCGCGTGTTTAAGTGATACTCACTTCCTAATGACCACCACCTCAGGTGGCGCCGCTGCTGTATTGGGTTGGTTAGAGTTATGGCATCAAACAGAATGGCCAGAACTAGACGTATACTTTACGTCGGTAACGGACCAATGGGCCACGTGTTCTTTTGCAGGGCCTAATTCTCGTAAAGTGCTTGAAAAGCTATGTACTGATGTAGACCTTTCTGCCGAAGCCATGAAATTTATGGACTACCGCGAAGGCACAGTAGCTGGTATTAAGTCGCGTATCTTCCGTATCTCCTTTACTGGTGAATTGTCCTTTGAGGTGAACGTGCCTGCAGACCAAGGGCATTACATGTGGAAGAAGCTCATGGAAGCCGGTGAAGAATTTGGTATTACGCCATACGGCACCGAATCTATGCACGTATTACGTGCAGAGAAAGGCTTCATTATTGCGGGCCAAGACACCGATGGTTCCATGACCCCTTATGACTGTTTAATGGGTTGGGCTGTAGGCAAAACTAAAGAGTTTAGCTTCTTAGGCGAACGCTCCTTTACGCGCCCAGACACCGCACGTACTGACCGTAAACAATTGGTCGGTTTAAAGCCTAAAGACCCTACCGTTGTGATCCCAGAAGGCTCACAAATTGTAATGGATCCTAACCAACCTATCCCAATGGATATGATGGGCCACGTTACTTCTAGCTACTGGAGTGAGTGTTTAGGCCATGGTATTGCCATGGGCACCGTTAAAGGTGGATCAGATCGCATGGGACAAACAGTATACTGCCCACAAGCAGACGGCCGCGTATTGGCTGCTGAAATTTGCAGCCCAGTGTTCTATGATCCAAAAGGAGATCACCACAATGACTAGTGTATCAAACAATTTGTTAGCAGGGGACATGATGGAATCTTCATTACACCACCACGCGGCGCACACTAATGCTGCTGATGCTGGCGTAGTGATGACAGAAGACAAGTTTCGTGGTCATCTTAATTTACGTGGTAACCCACAAGACACGGCGTTTATGGCTGCTGTTGAATCTGTATTAGGTGTAGCATTACCAATCACAGCCAACACTAGTGTGCGTAACGGCGGTACTGTGGTTTATTGGTTGTGCCCTAATGAATGGCTAATAATCGTTGTTAATGGCACGCAAGGGCATGTTGAAGCAGATTTACGCTTAGCTTTGGGTGATCAGCACATTGCCATCACCGATATAAGTAGTGCCCAAACCCTAGTTAACTTGTCGGGTGCTGGTTTAGCGCAATTGTTGCAAAAGTCCACGGTGTACGATTGCCACGAATCTAACTTCCCAGTAGGCAAGGTGGTGCAAACTACTTTCGCCAAAACTGGCACTACCATGTGTAAGCGAGAAGATGGTTCTATGGATCTAGTGATCCGCCGTAGCTTCTCGGATTACTTCTTCTTGTGGTTACAAGATGCCAGTAAAGAATATGGTTTACGGGTAGCCTAAGCTTCTTGTAAACACATGAAGGCCAGCTTATGCTGGTCTTTTTTTTTGGTTTAAATAGCCTGATAGGCACGGCCTCATTAGCATGACTCATTCACATGGCATCACACCCTGGTGTACTCTAGTGATTGGCAACTACAGGCACCGTAATAGAGGGTTGGTATGAATATTCGTGAAATAGTGCAGGCAGATCGTAAGGCATATAAACAACTACGCGCAACGCTTGATGAAGAGTCGATGATGTGGGGTGCTGAGCCTGGGGAGCGCGAGAATCTTGGTGCCTGTGCCACTACAGACGGTGCCGAGAATCAATTCGATAGCATTCTAGGGAATATGAGAAGTACATTATTTGTCGCCGAAACAGAGGGCGTGCTCGCTGGTTTCTTATCGTTAGAGACCTCTTCTTGGGCCAGTCTTTCATACACAAGCACGCTAATGGTGGGTGCACTTTCATCACATCAAGGAAAAGGAATTGCCTCACAGCTTTTTGAGCGTTCGCAGCTATGGGCGTCCAATAATGGCATTCACCGTATCGAACTTTTGGTGTTCGCTGATAACGTCTCAGCGATTAGGCTGTACAAAAAATTAGGCTACAAACAAGAAGGCATCCGTAAACAGTCTAGCCGCATCAATAATAAGTTTGTGGATGAGGTTTACATGGCTAAATTATTGCAGTGATTAAGCTGTGTCATTTTGCTGGTAGGTTGTAGTGCCCTTGTCAGCGACTGTTAAACCGCTTCTAACTATGGATCAAGGTTGGGTATCTGTACGTTTACCGCTCTGGTAGGTCGCCAGACACTAGATCCAAACTACCTGTGATTGGATCCAAGTAGTGATGACATGGTTCAGAGAGTTAACCATGCAGGCCATGCTAGTAAGGCGGTAAAGACGATTGAGCTTAGCCAAGGGTTGTGATGTGCTTGCTGTAGGTTACTTATTTGTTCATTTCTAATGCTTGTAACAGGGTTACCACTATTTCAGACTTGATGATGACGTTGTAGGTAAAAAAGCCTCAAAACCGCTATTATATTTGGCTTTGAGGCTAGGTCATGGGTTATGCGTTAGTACTTAAACTCAACTACGCAATGCAGTATGTCTGCAATACCAGCTGACCTTTCTGCGTTTATTCGTGCGATCTACGCTTAAGGACAGCCGCAGTCAATCCCCCAAGCACTAACCAAAATATACCGTTGGTTACATGAGTAGCCGTCATGAATTGATTCGCTAAGTGGTGAAGCGCTTCGAGAGCGGCAGCATCTGGGTGGCTAAAGCCATGTGTTTCAGGTTGAGGTGCACCGATTATCCATGGCAATGCAAACAGTAGCACCGCGAAAACGCGGCTAAACCCAGACATGAAAATCAGCACATAAAAACCTGCCAAAGAAGTGACCACAGACATAAGCCACCAAGATTGGCGTCCCTCTAATACGGCCGCCTCCATTCCTGGTATTTCTGGCGGTAGACCAAGGCTCGGAATGAAGAAGAAGGTTAGATAGCCTACAACGCCAGCTGCAATACCCGTGGGTATATTAATTTGCAAATTGCGATGAGTATTTGCCCATTTCATAGCTGCAATCAATATCAAGCCAAAGCCAAAAGCTGCTAATATATTAGACAATGTGCTATAACCTGCTCGCTCAAACCCGTCCTCTGGGCTCCATGATTCTGCACCATGGTCATGAGAGTGGCCATCGGTGGCTACTGCCACATCGGGGATTTCATAGACTTCAGCGGCTAAGATGATGGGAGTTACTTGCCAGTTTTGCATGGCAGTTAAAACTAAGCCTGCGACAAAGGCTACGCCTAATGCGGACAATACTAATGATTTAAACATGTGTAGACCTCGCTGTTAATGGCACGGAAAAGCAAAAGAGTGGCGAGTGTCGTGCGCCGCGTTATGTGCTACGTCCATCGGGGCAAAGCCAACGACTGTAAGGATTAGAGCGCCCAAAATTAGGGCTCCGATATAACTTGTACTGGCTTGAGATAAGCTAGGCGCCAAGCTATTGGTTTCGATTGTATTACTTGTACTCATATGATTTCTCCACGTGCACACCCGCACGATAAAATAGAGGATTTAGGTAGGGATGGGCCGGTGTCCGGACTCGTTTAGGCATAACGCCAACTTACCGTTGCGGGGGCAGCAATGGAATTGTGCTCTGAAGAGTACACTCACCATTTTCCCGAAGTGATTTCTTCCTACGAAATCGCCCAGCGGCATAATACTAAGTAGAATGTTATATTGCTAGGGTTAGCCATATAAATAGTAGT
>JBLHQO010000051.1:0-8657 GCA_047625285.1 Oceanospirillaceae bacterium | reverse complement strand
TATGCAAGCCGATAAACCTAACCCAGTAGCTCACTCTTTATTTACCGACTTAATGCGAGACATTAAACGCCTTCATTCTCACTTTACAGCTATTGCATATCCCGTACTTAATCGTGAGGGTGAGATGAGAACAAGTCGCTGGCGCGGCTATAGCGAGCCTAAACCTGAAACGGCAAGAGATGCAGTGGAAGGTAATGCTGAAGACATTACCGCTGAAGCAGGTAATGCGGTGGAAGGTCATGTGGTGGAAGGTAATGTAGAGGTTAAGCCCTCATGAGCACTGTAAAGCGGCCATTTGATGCCAGCAAGATTAAAGGCATTGTATTTGACAAAGACGGAACCCTATTAGATTTCCACGCTACTTGGGTGCCAAGAGCACGTGCTGCAGTTTTGGCTGTAGCAGATGGAGACCAAAACCTTGCATTAACTATGCTGCAAACCACAGGTTACGACGCCGATGAAAATCGCGTGTTAGGTGGGTCTATTCTGGCGGCAGGCAATAACCTAGATATTAGCTTAGTGTGGGCAAAGTTGGCCAATAAACCTGTCAGTCAGGTGGAGGCATTGCTTAATACCATGTTTGCAACATCTGAGCATGGCAGCAGTGTGCCAGTTAAACATCTTATTTCAAGCTTACAAAGCTTGGCCGATCTAGGTTTAGCTCTAGGTGTGGCAACTATGGACAGTAAAGCAGGTATTAAAGCCACCCTTGGTGACTTTAACTGTTTGCACTTGTTTGACTATGCCGTGGGTTATGATTCTGGTTTTGGCAGTAAACCTGGTCCAGGAATGGTGTTGGGCTTTTGCCAGCACACAGGATTAAGGCCAGAGCAAGTGATGGTGGTTGGCGACAATACTCACGATTTGCATATGGGCCAAAGCGCCGCGGCGGGTTTTAATGTGGGCGTGCTTACAGGCACTAGCACTAGGCTTGAATTAGAAGCCGATTCTGACCTAGTGTTGGAATCAATAGCAGACCTTGCGGCCCTGTGGCCATAAGATACAGTAGCTGACTTAAATGGCTTGGTTTTGTTGTCTTTTTAGCCGGTGCTAGTGTGGCCATTGCGAGCCTTGGCCTGTTATTATTCATGCAGTTATCTCATTTAATATAAAGGTGTATTTCCCATGGCAAAGACCATTATTTCAACAGACAAAGCCCCAGCGGCCATTGGTACTTATTCTCAAGCAGTTAAGGTAGGCAACACAGTTTATATTTCTGGTCAGATCCCATTGGATCCGACCACTATGGAAGTATGTAGTCAAGATTTTGCTGCCCAAGCCACGCAGGTGTTTGAAAATCTAAAGGCTGTTGCAGAAGCTAGCGGTGGTACTTTGGCTGATGCCGTGAAGCTTAATATATCCATGACAGACTTAGCTAACTTCCCAACCATTAATGAGATTATGGCAACCTATATTGCCGAACCTTACCCAGCCCGTGCGGCTGTGGGTGTAGTGGCTTTGCCAAAAGCAGTGCAAGTAGAAATTGAAGCCATTCTACATTTAGACTCTTGAAAAGTAGTGCCCAACAAAGCTACGGCCAGCATAAAATTAAGGATTTAAAAGAGCTTGAGTTAATGGTTCTTTTAAAAGCCTTATGGCCCTATCTTATGATTCATAAGGCTAGGGTGATCGTAGCTATGGCCTTGTTAGTAGGCGCAAAAGGGGTGGCGCTTGTCATCCCTTGGACCTTCAAACATCTTGTGGATGCTTTAGATGGCGGCAGCACAGAGCAACTGTTAGTCATTCCTCTAACCTTTGTACTGCTTTATGGCGGCCTGCGTTTTGGTTCAGTATTTTTAGGCGAATTACGTGACGCTGTATTTAGCCGAGTGACCGAAAGCGCTATGAGTAAAGTGGGCTTAGAAGTGTTTGCTCACTTGCATAAGCTTGAACTCGATTTTCACCTTAGTCGCCAAACTGGCGGACTCACCCGCGATATAGACCGCGGCACCAATGGCATCAACTTTATGATGCGTTTTATGGTGTTTAACATCTTGCCCACCATTCTTGAGCTGGTTTTTGTGATGCTCATTTTGTTATTTGCCTTTAATGTTTGGTTTTCTGCCGTCACGTTAGTCTGTGTGGTGGTTTATGTGGTGTTTAGTATTAAGACCACAGAGTGGCGTACGCGTTTTGTGAAAGAAGCCAACCGCCTAGACAGCAAATCCAGCACCCGTGCAGTAGACAGTTTGTTGAATTACGAAACGGTGAAGTATTTTAATAACGAGGCCTTTGAAGCCACACAATACGATGCAAATTTAAGAGCTTGGGAACAGGCTCGGGTGGATAATCGTTTGTCTTTAGCGCTGCTTAACACTGGGCAAGCGTTAATTATTGGGCTGGGTGTAACGGGCTTAATGTACTTAGCGGCTAAAGGCGTTGCTGATGAAACCATGACTATTGGTGATTTGGTGATGGTAAACATGTATTTGTTGCAGCTGTTTGTACCACTGAACGCCTTGGGCTTTATTTACCGTGAAATTCGTCGTGCGCTGTCCGACGTAGAAAATATGTTTGGTTTATTAAAACGCCAGCCTACGGTACAAGATAAAGCACAAGCGCCGACCATCGATGTTAAACACGCGGCTATAGAGTTTGAGCAGGTTGATTTTAGTTATCAAAACCAACGTCAAATTCTTAAAAAACTCAGCTTTAGCGTAGCCTCCGGTGAAAAAGTGGCCATTGTAGGCCCCAGTGGTTCTGGTAAATCTACCATAGGGCGACTGCTGTTTCGTTTCTATGACATCAATGCTGGAGCCATTCGTATAGATGGCCAAGATTTGCGCGATGTGCAGCAGTTAAGTTTAAGAGAAGCCATTGGAGTAGTGCCTCAAGACACCGTGCTATTTAACGATACTATCTGGAATAACGTGGCTTATGGTTGTACCGAAGCCAGTGATGAAGCCATTTGGAAAGCCATCGATATGGCTTCGTTACGGAGTTTTGTTGAGTCGATTCCAGACGGTGTACAAACCATCGTTGGTGAGCGTGGTTTAAAGGTTTCTGGTGGTGAAAAACAGCGCATCGCTATTGCTAGAGTGCTGTTAAAGAACCCCTCAATATTACTATTTGACGAAGCCACTTCAGCCCTAGATTCAGAATCTGAACGTAGTATTCTTAAAGCCTTGGCCGACATATCAACCAACAAAACCACGCTAGTGATCGCCCATCGGTTGTCTACTATTGTTGATGCAGATCGCATTTTGGTGGTAGACGATGGCGAACTAGTAGAGCAGGGCAGTCATCAAGAGTTACTCACTGAAAACGGCCACTATGCTCGATTGTGGCACATGCAACAAACCACTAACGGTTAAAAAACGACCGCAGCCTTTCGCATGCTTGCTCTAATACAGACATATTTGTGGCATAAGAAAGGCGAAAGTGATTGGGTAGGCCAAACGCACTGCCTGGCACTAACGCTACGCCAGTGCTTGTCAATATGCCTTCTACAAGGCTCAAATCATCTTCATAGCCCAACTGCGCTATCGTTTCACTACACTCTACAAAGCTGTAAAAGGTGCCTTGGCTAGGTAGCGTTACAAGCCCTTGCATCATGTTAAGCTCACCAACCACATAATCGTGCCTTTGTTGATATGCGCTGATCATGGGCTGTAATAAATGTTGTGGGCCCCCTAAGGCGGCGGCTGCAGCCGCTTGGCTAATGCTACTTGCGCATGAGCTAGACTCAATCTGCACGTTAGTCATGGCTGCGATAATGGTTTCTGGGCCAACCGCATAACCAATACGCCAGCCGGTCATAGCATAGGCTTTAGACACACCATTCACTAATACGCAGCGGTTAGCTAAGTCGGGGCACACATTCAGCAGGTTTACTAAAGGCTCTTGGCCCCAATAGATGTGTTCGTATATGTCGTCACTTAAAATGATGACTTGTGGGTGTAAACGCAGCACTTGTCCTATGGCCATCCATTCGTCATGGCTATAGGCCTGGCCACTTGGATTGCTTGGGCTATTAAGCATTAACAATTTGGTAGCAGGGGTGATGGCCTCTGATAATTGTGCAGCGGTCACTTTGAATGCTTGAGACGCCGGGCAAGGAATAATGATAGCTTGTGCACCTGCCATGGCCACCATAGCGCTATAAGACACCCAGTAAGGCGCTGGGATAATCACTTGGTCGCCCGCTTCTAATAAAGCAACGGTAAGGTTGTAGATGCTGTGCTTAGCGCCATTGCTCACCAGTACCTGGTTGGCTTGGTAGCTTAATTGGTTCTCTCGCTGGTACTTATCACACACTGTTTGGCGTAATAGTAAGGTACCAGCCACATGGGTATAACGGGTTTGGCCGGCTTTTATTGCCGTAATTGCGGCTTCCATGATATGACTTGGGGTATCAAAATCTGGCTCACCTACAGCTAGATTGATCACATCTTCACCGTCGGTTCTCATTTGTGATGCAAGGTTACTAATGCTTACGGTAGCAGAAGGCTTAAAAGATTGTATTCGTTGCGAAAGAGGCCACGTCACTGGCATAACTCCGTTATACTATTGGGTTGGCCTGATAGGGTATCACGACGGGCCCTAGATAATGAATCCACATGAAGCAAATAATGAATCGTCAATTTGAATTAAAATCGAAATTTGAACCTGCAGGGGATCAGCCCACAGCCATTAAACAGTTGGTAGAGGGTATAGATGCTGGTTTAGCAGCGCAAACCTTACTTGGGGTAACCGGATCGGGTAAAACCTATACCATCGCCCAAGTGATTAATAAGGTGCAGCGGCCAACCCTAGTGATGGTTCATAACAAAACCTTGGCGGCTCAACTATATGGCGAGTTTAAGGAATTTTTTCCTAATAACTGCGTTGAATACTTCGTATCTTACTACGATTATTATCAACCAGAGGCCTACGTGCCAGCGTCGGATACCTTTATTGACAAAGATTCATCGGTTAACGAACATATTGAACAAATGCGTCTGTCGGCCACCAAATCGTTGTTAGAACGCTCGGACACTATTATTGTGGCCACTGTATCTGCTATTTATGGTTTGGGTGATCCAGAGTCTTACCATAAGATGGTATTGCACCTAAATCGCGGTGATAAGTGGGAGCAGCGTGATCTGGTTAGACGGTTAGCAGAATTGCAGTACAAACGTAACGACGTAGATTTTCACCGCGCTACTTATCGAGTACGTGGTGATGTGATTGATATATTTCCAGCAGAGTCCGACGAAGAAGCGGTGCGTATTGAGCTGTTCGATGATGAAATTGAACGGCTAAGTTACTTTGACCCACTTACCGGTCAAGTATTACGTAAAGTGCCTCGGTTAACGGTATACCCTAAAACCCACTATGTTACGCCAAGGGAAACCTTGTTGGCGGCTATTGACGACATTGAAGTTGAACTCAAGGATCGTTTGGAGTACCTTCGCGACAATGACAAGCTGGTGGAAGCACAGCGTTTAGAGCAACGCACCCGTTACGATATAGAAATGATTCGTGAATTAGGTTTCTGTTCAGGTATAGAAAACTACTCCCATTACCTGTCTGGCCGTAAGCCGGGTGAACCCCCACCGACATTATTCGATTATTTACCAGCAGATGCCCTGTTGGTCATGGATGAATCCCACGTAAGCGTGCCGCAATTAGGGGCCATGTACAAAGGCGACCGATCCCGCAAAGAAACACTGGTGCAATATGGCTTTAGATTGCCTACAGCGCTAGATAATCGACCCATGAAGTTTGAAGAGTGGGAAGACATAGCGCCACAAAAGATATTTGTTTCGGCCACACCTAGCGTATACGAACAAGATCATGCCGACTGTGTGATAGAACAGGTGGTAAGGCCTACAGGTTTGATTGACCCTCCCATAGAAATACGCCCTGCAACGAGCCAAGTGGATGACCTGATGTCTGAAATTAGCATTCGTGCAGCTAAAGACGAGCGTGTGCTGGCCGTTGTATTAACTAAACGTATGGCAGAAGATTTAACTGATTACCTGCATGAACACGGCATAAGAGTGCGCTATTTACACTCGGATATTGATACCGTAGAACGGGTAGAAATTGTGCGTGATTTACGCCTTGGAGAGTTCGACGTTTTGGTGGGTATTAACCTACTGCGAGAAGGTTTAGATATGCCAGAAGTGTCTCTTGTGGCTATTTTAGACGCCGACAAAGAAGGTTTCTTACGCTCCGAACGATCCCTCATTCAGACCATGGGTCGAGCAGCACGGAACTTGAACGGTAGGGCCATTCTTTATGCCGAGAAAATTACCGGCTCTATGCAACGGGCTATGGACGAAACTGACCGCCGCCGAGAAATACAAATAGAACATAACAGGATTAATAACATTACCCCAACGGGTGTCATTAAGTCTGTACAGGACATTATGGAAGGCGCTTACACGCCGGGTTCTGGCAAAAACCGAGATGGTAAATCGGGCAAAAAAGTGGCTGATTCTGAGGTGGATTACACCACCGATAGTAGCGCTTTGAATAGCAAACAATTGTCTAAGCTCATTAATAAAACGGAAGATGCCATGTACGAAGCATCTAAGGATTTGAAGTTTGAACAAGCTGGTCGTTATCGTGATCAGCTGCATCAACTTAAAGGCCAGTTAATGAGTCGTTAAGCGCCATGGGCCATTAACAGCCATGAGCCACTAACATCCACTTAAGGCCCTTTTTAAACCCTTAATTGCCACCTGTAGGGTGCAAACTATGTTCGGCTTCACTGCTCACAGCTATGGTTGCAGCTATAAGCAGATCTTTGTACTGCTTTAGGTCCTCGACGGTGTGTCTTGAGGTAGATGTGGCTATGGATATGGCCCCCATCACTTGGCCCAATGAGGTCAATATAGGCGCAGCAATACTTATTATGCCATTTTCGTGCTCTTCTCTATCGTAGGCTAACCCCTCACTTCTAATATGAGCTAGTTCTTCCAGCAAAGCTTTCTTATGGGTTATGGTGGTATTAGTGAACTTGATGAAGGTCTGCCTTTGTAACGAATATTCTTGTCGTTCTGGTTGCATGAAAGCCAGCATCACCTTGCCAACACCAGTACAGTGAGCAGGAGCAATGCGTCCAACTTGGGCTAACGTTTCAAAGCGTTCTGAAGTGTGTCTCTTATCAATAAATAATACCTGGCCATTTTCAATTTGCGCCAAGTGCACAGTTTCACCAACTTGACGAGCCAATTGGTTTAAGTGAGGTGCAGCAATAGGCCCTAGTGAAGCTTGTTTCCAAGCGTTATGCGCTAAGCGGACTAGGCGCATGCCAAGAGAATACTTCTGGCTTTCGGCATCATAACTGAGCATTCCTTGGCTCGTCATCGTTTGTAAAAAACGGTAGGTCGTGGCTTTTGGAAAAGGACTCAGTGCCAGAATGTTGTTGAAGCGTAAAGCGTGTCCAGCAGCGGCAACAATGTCTAGCATGACTAAGGCTTTACCTACAGTTCCGTCTTTTAATACTTGGTTCATAACACAGTTGGCTCTCTTGTATATGTCTTTGTATGAGTGACAATGAATTCAGTGTCCAAATAATGGAACTGGCTAGGCTAGCAGTTTGTGTTTAGGCTGGCAATAATTAATTGAACCTGTTCTGAGCCCTTAACCAGCGTTTTAACACGGCTACCAAACAGTTTGATCACAGAGGTTGATTTGGTGCCATAGTGGCCATGTTTTAACAACACCCTAAGGTGCTAAGGAGCTTAATATAAGATGATCTCTATGAAGCGTTCTCTAGTTTACAGTTTGGCACCTGTTGCTGGTTGAGCCAATGTTGTAAGCCTTGTTGTTGTTCCTTAGTGAAGCGTAACCCCAGTTTTGTACGACGCCATAAAATGTCTTCAGCAGTGAGAATAAATTCATGTTCAATTAGCCAATGGACTTCCTTTTCTGTCAAGTTCACTCCAAAGTTTTGCCCTAGTTCTGTTATGCTGTGGCATTCGCCTAATAGCTTAAACGTTTCTGTACCATAGGTTGTAGCCAGTCGGAAAGCCCATTTTTGATCAAGATAGTGATAGGTATTACGAAGGTCATTAATTAACTTAGGTACCCCATCAACAGCCAAGTCACCACCTGGTAACGGCACACCAGCTGTCCAGTTGTGGTTTGTAGCATTCGCGTAGAGTTTTTTCATTGTCGCTTCGGCCAACTTGCGATAGGTGGTGATCTTGCCGCCGTATATATTCAATAAAGGTGCAGTATCCGCGCCCACTAGCTCAAGCACGTAATCTCTTGTTGCTGCACTGGCCTTGCCCGCACCATCATCAAATAAAGGGCGTACACCAGAAAAGCGCCATACAATGTCCTTTGTGCTGATGGTTTTGTCGAAATATTCGTTTACAAATTGACAAATGTACTTTGCTTCTTCGTCTGTGCAGGTTGCTGCTTCAGGTGAGGATGAATGGTCTACATCAGTGGTGCCCAGAAGCGTGTAGTCGTTTTCAAAGGGGATGACAAATACGATACGGCCATCGTGGCCTTGTAATATGAAAGGATAGCTATGGTCATAGAGTTTTGGCACCACTATGTGGCTACCACGCACTAAGCGTACTTTATGTTTTGTGGGTACTTTTATCTGGTCTGAAATAACGTTTTGAATCCATGGGCCAGAGGCATTAACCAATTTTTTAGCACGAAATATCTGCTCTTTCTTGCTGTTTACGTCAAGGGTAGTGATGATCCAT
>JBLHQO010000050.1:0-8735 GCA_047625285.1 Oceanospirillaceae bacterium | reverse complement strand
GCAGACAAAATAAGGTGGTGAGCTTTTAAGGTGATTAATAACGGATCACCAGGGCCCACACCTACGCCATAAAATACGCCAGCTTGGGCTTGAAAGTCATTCATTACTTCGATTCCTTTAGGGCTTTATGCCAGCACATTAACGTAACAGGCAGTGCAGGGCGTAACACGTCGTGCCCTGCAATGGTGTCATGGCGGCTTACTGCTACTTGTAAATAATCGGCCGGCATTCCTGGTTGGCTAATGTTAACGTGGTGGGTAAATTCCCGTAATGTGGCTTTGCTGGGTTCAGTTACGGCGCTGGCTACAAGGCGTCCGCCGGGCTTTAGCCGCTGCCAAGCAAGTTGTAATATGGCGCTGAGACCGCCACCACTACCACCAATAAACACCTTGTCTGGATCAGGTAGGTCTGTAAGGCAAGCTGGCGCTTTTCCACGCACAATGTGTAAGTTAGTACTCACTCCAAAGGCCTCTATGTTGGCCTTTAGGCAAGCGATACGTTGGTGATGATGCTCGATACCATACACTTGGCCTAGGGGGTTCCACAGCGCCAGTTCAATAGTTACACCACCACAACCGGCCCCTATATCCCATGTGATTTCTTGGGGTGCAGGTTGTAATAAGCTGAGGATGTTGAGGCGCACTTCGCGCTTGGTGAGTAGCCCTTTACCAGATTCGCCATCGGTTACAAAGTGAGTATCTGGAATACCTGGGAAATTGGGCATCACATTACCGCTGCCTTGGGTGTACACAACAGTAACGTGGAGTTCGGCAAAACGGGTGGTTGATGTGGCTAGCTGAGTTGCAGTGAATTGCTGCAGGTTTTGATCTTCATAACCTAAGCGTTCACATATATGTAGTGTGGACTGGCCCAAATTAGCAGCCACCAATGCTTGAGCAATCGCTTGGGGATGGCTGTTTTGATCAGTAAGAATCAACAGGTTGCGGTTGGGCTGCAAGTAACGATTAAGGTTGCTTAACGGGCGCCCGTGTAGGCTCACAAGTTGGGCGTCTTGTAATGACAGACCTGTTAATTCACAAGCGCCTTGTAAGCTAGATACACCACTAATGCAGGTAACTTGATTACCTTCTGGAGTATTTGTTTGAGCACTACTTTGATCACCAAACTGAGAATGTAAATATTTACCGATGCCAAACAAAAGTGGATCGCCCGAAGCCAGAATGGCCACGTGATCAAAATCCTTAATGTCATCGACAATCTGTTTGAGCTTTGGTAATGACAGGCGTCTTTGGTTTAGATTATCGGGGCCTGGTGAAGCGAGGGTATGTGCCACGCTTTCCAGCTGTCTTGGTGAGCCCATAACACAGTCGCAAGTACGCAAAGCCTCTAGGGCCTCGGTATTAAGCAACGGGGGCTGGCAGATGCCTAAACCAATAACAGTAATTTTTGGCATTAGTAGCGCTCGTCTATATTGCAGCGCAATAACGCGTTAACTACCGAAGACGCCGCGGCACTGCCGCCTTGGCGCCCAAGCAAGGTAATACACTCGATGCCTAGTTCTTCATGGATGTCCCAAAGCGCTTGTTTGGATTCGGCCGCACCTACAAAACCTACTGGAATACCGACTATTAATGCAGGCTTAGGAGACCCTGCCTTGATCATTTCTAATAAGCGAAATAAAGCCGTAGGAGCATTGCCGATAACAACAACACTTGCTGCAAGCTGATCGCCCCATAGGTCTAACGCAGCCATAGAGCGCGTTTCCCCGCGCTGTTTAGCAATGGCGGCCGTGTCTTCATGGTTAAGGTAGCACAAAGGTAGATTTTGGATCATCCGTTTGGTAATGCCCTGCTTCACCATTTCTACATCGACTAGGATATTGTTGTGGTTGGCTAAAGCATCACGACCGGCCGCGCAGGCATTCGCACTCACACGCATTTGTTGCGCAACTAAGGGGTCACCTACGCTGTGAACAACACGCATGACTACTTGTTGGGCGTCGTCGCTTAAGCCAGATAAATCCGTTAACTGGCGAATTTGGCGAAAGCTATCCTGCTCTATAGCATGGGGATTTGGCTGGTATTCAAAGCTCATATCAAAAAAAACCTGTTTCAGTGGTAGTCACGATATTACTCATGATGGTTTCCTTTGTTTGAGGGTGTTGTTTGTATTTGAGACCATGTGTTTAGGCGATCAATAAGAACATCAAAATCTTCTTCTACAGGCCCAGTAATGGTTGGACGCTGTAACATTAATACGGGTATTTTAAGAGCTCGGGCCGAGGTGAGTTTGGCGACCGTAGAGCTGCCACCGCTATTTTTACTGGCGATAACTTGAACTTGGTGTTGTTGTAATAAGGCTAATTCGCTGGCTTCATCAAATGGCCCTATAGCTTTGATCCAGGTAACGTTAGCGGGCAAAGCATGTTGCGGCTCTACGGCGGTGCGTAACCAAATCTGTTGGTTTGAACCTAATAATGCTAGCTCTTCAGGGCTAGTTTGGCCTAGGGTTAATAATATACGCTGGTAACCCGCAAGGGCATTTAAAAGCTCATTAGTACTACCGAATAAACGCCAATCATCCCCGGCTTGTTGCTGCCATTGGGGCCGTAAAAAACGCCAATAGTCTAAACCTAGTTCATTACATGCCTGCGTTGCATGTTTGCCCATGGTAGTGCTGAACGGGTGGGTGGCATTCACTATGCCAGTAATGCTCTGTTCTTTACAGTAAGCACTTAAACCACCAAATTGGCTGAATCCACCACTCACCACAGTAGCGGGTACCTGCGGCTGACGTACCAGCCCTGCCACGCTGTAGAGTAATTCCAAACCTGGCTGGGCTTGGTGTAAGGCCGCAGTTAAATGCCTAGCGTCTGCAGTGCCGCCTAAAATCAATAGTTTCATGCAACGCTCCCAAGAGCACTGCCTAATACTTTGCCTTGTCTATCCACAGCAAATACTTCTAGCTGCACTGTATTTGGCACCTTTTCTTGAGCAAAAGCCAAGGCGTTTTGGCACACAGCTCTGGCCAAATCAATGTTCTGTTGTTGGCACAGGCCCAAAGCTTCTAGGCTGGTATTACACGCCTTAATAGCCGTCACTAGGTCGTTATTTGCGCCTAAATTGTGGGCAATATCCGCTAATTTCGGCAAATTGATGGATGATCTGTCGCTATGTAAGTCCATATGGCCATCGGCCAGTTTGCTGATCTTTCCAAAACCACCGCAAATACTTAAGCGCTTTACGGGAGATTTTTTAAGGTGTTTGAGTACAGCCCCTGCAAAGTCGCCCATTTCGATCAGCTGCATGTCGTCTAAGGCGTAATATTCACTAATAAAGGCTTCACTGGCATTGCCCGTGGCAGCTGCAACATGAGAAAAATCGTTTGCTACTGCAACATCTAACCCTTGATGAATAGACGCGATCCAAGCACTACATGAGTAAGGACGTACAATGCCGGTAGTGCCTAAAATCGACAATCCACCCAAAATGCCCAAACGGCCATTCATGGTTTTTTTGGCAATCTCGGCGCCGTTGATCACCCCAATAGTCACTTCAAAGCCGCCTTGGTACTGGTAAGTCTCTGCAAGGAGTGTGAGGTGTTCAGTCATCATTTGCCGAGGTGTTGGGTTAATGGCTGCTTGGCCTACTTCTAAAAGTAAACCAGAGCGTGTGACCGTACCTACACCCAGGCCTGCAACGAAGCCAATGCCCTGTTGTGGAACTAGCTTGAGAGACACCCAAACGGTTGCGCCATGGGTTGCATCTGGGTCATCACCAGCATCCTTTATAGTGGCGGCGTAAGCGCTGTTTTCGTCCCGATTTTCCACTAGCGTAAGGTGCAGATCTACCTGCTTGCTGGCCTCTTTGTTAGGTCTTTTATTAGGTAAGGTAACGCTAACGCAGGTGTTATGAATGCTACCTAGTAGCAAATGGCCGGTAGCTAAACAACAGGCCGTAGCGCAAGTGCCGGTAGTCAAACCGGTGCGTAGGGGCTGTGGTTGTTCGCTAGATTCTGGCCACATAACTCAGATTAACCTTGTTGCTGCGTTGGCGCTGACACTGATGCTGACATCAGAGGTTTGGTGAACAACTGAGCCACCGCTTGTGGATTAGACGGGAAGAACAAATGTAAATAACTAGCGGTTAAACCCTGTTGGCGAAAAATTTCTTCTCCATGAGCAGGGTGACGCTGGCGCTTGCCATAGGCTATAGGTTCAGGTGTGTTTTGGCTGCGAGAGCGGTGGTGGGCATGGGCCCGCACTTCGCCTTCTGGCAACATGGCAGCTTGCATACCTTGGCAGCCACGCTTGCCGCGCATGGCACCTTGGCCTGCTAAAATACCAACCATGGTGTGGGTCACGTCATTGAGATCGGTTAAGCTGTCTAAGCAATACAAAAAGCCACCACATTCGGCCAAAATAGGCTTGTTCTGTGCATTAAAGTCTCGAACATCCTCTAACATCGTGCTGTTGTTTGCCAACTGTTTGGTGTGGAGCTCGGGGTACCCACCGGCAAACCAAAGGGCGTCTACTTCTGGTAAATGGTTATCGTTAATAGGCGAGAAATAACTTAACTCAGCTCCCATAGCTTCCAATAAACGGGTATTAGCGCTATAAATAAAGCTAAAGGCGGCATCACGAGCAATACCAATTTTGGTGCCCGCCAAAAGCTTTTCGGGTGGCGCAATGTCTTGGCTGGCAAAAGCTACTGGTGCTGGCAAGTCACAAATGGCTTGTTCACCTAACCATGCTTTACCTAAGTTGAAGCGCTCTTCTAATTCTTCACGCACTTCATGGGCTTGTACTAAACCTAAATGGCGCTCTGGCAAAGAAACTTCTGGGTCTCGCGCTAGGTTAGCTAATAAAGGCATACGGCCGTCTAGGGCATCGCGAATAAGTTGAGCATGGCGTTCTGTGCCACAATTGTTGGCAATAAGTCCGCAAAATTCAACATCCTCTCGAAAACTGGCCAACCCTAAAGCTACAGCGGCGGCTGTTTGCGCCATACCTTTAACGTCTATAACCAAAGCTACGGGAATGTTAAACGTGGCGGCTAGGTCTGCGCTGGAAGGTTCTCCATCAAACAAACCCATAGCGCCTTCTACCAAAATAAGGTCGGCTTCTTGGGCAGCTAAAAAAAACTGATGCCGGCAATACTCTGCACCTGCCATCCATAAATCTAACTGGGTGACAGGTTGGCCTGAGGCTTGTTCTAGAATTTGTGGATCTAGGTAATCGGGCCCCATTTTAAATACCCGCACCTTACGGCCAAGGTCGCGATGATAGCGAGCTAGGGCTGCAGTAATGGTAGTTTTGCCTTGGCCAGAAGCTGGCGCCGCTAAAAATAATGCGGGGCAGTGTGCTATGGCCGGGGCTGTGCTGAGCGAGGCTTGTGGCTGGGCTTCTGTTGGGGCTATTTGAGTCATTAAAATTCAATACCAGCTTGGGCCTTAACGCCTATGCGAAAAGCATGGCCATCATCTTTTACGGTACTAATAGTATCAGCATATTCAACCAGCGCTTCAGGCATTACACGGCCAGTAATGATCACCGTTTGGTGATGAGGGCGGTTGGCTAAGGCTTCTAGTACAGGCTCTAGTGGCAAGTAGTCGTATTTAAATACATAGGCCATTTCGTCCAGTACTAACATGTCTATAGTTGGATCTTGTAATAGGCCTTTGGTGATGTTCCATGCTTGTTTTGCGGCAGCAATGTCGTTGGCTTTATCTCTGGTTTCCCAGGTAAAACCGTGGCCCATTACATGCCAATCTAAGCCTGGATAGTCTTTAAAAAACTTATATTCGCCGGTTTCAACGCGACCTTTTACAAACTGCACCACAGCGGCTTTTTTGCCATGGCCTAAAGTGCGCATCATGGTGCCAAAAGCAGAGCTGCTTTTACCTTTACCATTGCCACGTAATAAAATGGTAACACCGCGCTCTTCTGTGGCTCTGGCAATACGGGCATCAATAACCACTTTTTTAGCGGTCATACGTTCTTCATGTGTCTTACTCATTAGATAAGCCTCGCTTGGGATAAGGTTAAATACTGTGCTTTTAAGGTTTGGGCGATTTGTTGACCACGGCCACGTTTCACTTGGCCTTGTTCGGTGTCTACTAATATTGATTCACCGAATAATTTTAAGCCCGATAAATCCTGCTGCACACGTCCATCAGTAATGATGGTATTAATAATGCGGGTGGCTGGATTACGTCTAAGTAATCGAGTTGCAAAAGCACTAGCGTGTTGAATGGCTTGTTTTAATGGTGTGCCACCACCTGCACCTATGTCGTTAAGTAAAGGCGTCATGGCTTTAGGTGCGCGACCTTGGCTGTATAGCTGCGATACTTGGTCATTACCAAAACCTAATAGCACCAATTGTTGGCGGGCCAAATAGGCGTGTTGAGCTATTCCTGCAACCAAACCTTTGGCATGGCGCTGGCCATCACCATATAAGGTTGATGCGGAGGTATCTAGCAGCACTAAGTGCATCACTGGATCTGCGCCTCGTTGGCGACGATAGCGTAAGTCGATACCCGCGGTCCTATTGCGACCTGCGATCAAGCTGGAAAACCAATTAATACGTTTAGACCACTGCGTAGTAGTTTTGCCGTTACCTTGGCCTTGTAAACCTTTACCTGTGCCGGCCATTAAGTTGGGAGCGGCCTCAGGGTGGGCCTTGTCTTGCGCAATATGGCGCAACTGACCTGTGGTTTGTTTAGTGGGAGTCATTTGCCCCCAGTTTTCTTCAGGTTTGTTGTTTTGGGTCTGCGGTTTGCTGTCGCTTGGGCGCTCGAAAGGTGGCGGGCTTTGGGGTGGCTGATGGTTAGGCGTGTTAGGTGGGTTCGTGTGGTTACGACGATGCATTAATACCAACTCTTCAACAGCATCAATGTCGGCTAAGGTTACAGTATCGCTCTGTTGTAGCGCAGCATGAGCAAGAGCTGCCCGCAGCCAAACTAAATCACCACGTACACCATCTACTTGAGCATCCACACAACGCTTTGCTATTTGCAAACGCATTTCGTCACTAGCAGTGACTAGTGTGAGTTGTTGCTTGGCTTGTTGAATCGTTGTTCGTAAAGCCTGTTGTGGTTCGGCATAGTCTGCCAAGAAGGCTTGAGGATTGGCATCGAAGTGTTGACGGCGGCGCACAATTTCCACACGTTCATAGGCGCTGTAAGTGTTGGCAAGGGCTACACCAAAACCAAAACGGTCTAACAGTTGTGGGCGTAATTCGCCTTCATCTGGGTTCATGGTGCCCATTAAGGTGAATTCGGCTTCATGCTGGTGGCTAATACCATCACGCTCAATGTGGTTTACGCCACTAGCAGCCACGTCCAGTAATAAGTCTACTAAGGCGTCGGGTAAAAGGTTAACCTCATCAACGTAAAGTAAGCCTTTGTGGGCTTTACTTAACAGCCCCGGTGCAAACTTAACTTGTTGTTCGCCCAGCACTTTTTGTAGGTCTATCGTGCCGGTTACCATCTCTTCGCTGGCACCTAGGGGCAAAGTAACCAGTTGGCTTAGGTTATCAATGTTAAGATCTGCCAAACTACGGGCCAAGGTGGATTTAGCACTGCCACGGGGGCCGCTAACGAGCACACCACCAATTGCAGGATCAATAGCTAATAGCGTTAAGGCCAGCTTAACAGGCGCTTGGCCAACGACGGCAGTAAAAGGGAAGTTTGATTTGAGCATAGCAATATCCATCACACCCACCGCGCGATTTATGTGAAACCCAGAGCGCATAGCTGCACAAACTTAGGTTTCTGATTACATTTTGAAGGGCTGGTATCGGACTAAATCGTCTAACGATTCACCGTTGCGGGGGCAGTGTTGGTTCAAGACCGGTTTGCCGTAATCTCGTCCACGCTTCCCATTTAACTGCCTGTTCGCCAAGCAGCACCATTCATGACCCACTATTGTAGGCTTATATGGCGAAGAATAATACGTTTGAAAGGCGACTAATGTATTGGGTGCGGCCTATGCGTATTCAATGTCGCCATGGTGTTTGTTAATGTGTGAATCTACTGCGCAGCTAGCCAATTTGATGTGTATAAATGAAAAAAATGTTTATTCTACCTAGCATTCGTGAAACCATGTTGCCCATGGTTCTATGCTGGCCTATGTGGCAGCACAATGCCGCGCGTGGTTACTACAGGGCGGCCGGTGACTAGCTTTTGAACAAGGTACTGATGAAATTAAATTTGGTTTATATAAGGGCGAATAGATAATGAAAATCTCGTTGTTGTTAACAGGTAATGAATTAATGAGCGGTGATACTGTTGACTCAAACTCAGCTTATATTGCCCAGTCCTTAAAAGACCTAAACCTAGTTCCGTATGTTAAAAAAGTAGTGGGTGATGACCTTAAGTTGTTGATTAGTTCGATCCGAGAGTTAGCGCAGATTTCTGATGTGTTAGTGATTAATGGCGGTTTAGGCCCAACTAACGACGATTTGACGTCACAGGCCCTTGCCGAGGCTGTAGGATCTACCATTTCTAGAAATGAGTATGCTTACAATGAGTTAAAAAAATGGGCTGAACCACGCGGTTTTATTTTAACCGAATCCAACTTGAAGCAAGCAGATTTGCCAGATGTGTGTGATGTGATTGATAACCCAGTTGGTTCTGCTGTTGGTTTTAGATGTATGTATAAAGAGTGTTTGATTATGTGTACGCCGGGGGTGCCTAGTGAATTTAAGGTGATGGTCGAAAATCAAATACTGCCGTTAATTAAAGTGCACGGGACCATTCAAAATGGGACTATG
>JBLHQO010000049.1:0-9197 GCA_047625285.1 Oceanospirillaceae bacterium | reverse complement strand
CAAACCTACTACTACAGCAGCGCTTCAACACAGTTATTAACCTTGCTGCTTAAACGATCCATAAAGGCCAGCGGGCTGTCTTTGTCGGACTATTTATCACAGCGGTTATGGCAACCTTTAGGTATGAACGAAGATGCGCTCTGGCATACCGATGAACAGGGTTTAGAATTGGGTTATTGCTGCATTAGCACCAATGTTGAGAATTGGGCAAAAATAGCGCAGTTGCTGCTTAATGATGGGCAGTGGCATGGGCAAACCGTCATTAATGGCGATTTTATACGGGCCATCAAAAAAACCACCCTTGTGTCTCACTATGCACATAGCCTTTGGATCGACCAGCGCACACCTACCAATTTTTACGCCTTAATGGGGCACTTGGGGCAATACACCATCATTCATCCAAACGAGAATATCGTGGTGTTGCGTTTAGGTGAAACTCGCATAAAAGACACCGATAATGTAATACGCTTTTTGCCATCTGAAATAGAGTTTTATAGCGATGAGGCATTGAAACTTGTTAAATCCAATCCTTAGCCAGCGCCAAAACCCGGGCAAAGGCTAGGATGAAGGCTACGCACAGGAGGGTACATGGGTAATATATTGATCACTGGAGCAAGCCGAGGTATAGGTGCTGCTACAGCAAGGGTGTTGGCTACTAAAGGCCACAATCTATGTATTAACTACAACAAGCACAAAGATAAAGCGGATCAACTTGTTGAGCAGCTGCAACTACTTGGTGTTAAGGCGATTGCCGTCCAGGCAGATGTTTCTCAAGACCAACAGGTGGTCGCTTTATTTAACACTTTTGATGAACATCTAGGCCCATTAACAGGGTTAGTCAACAATGCCGGCATTCTGCTGCCGCAAATGCGGGTGGAACAGATGGATGCGCAGCGTATTAATCGGTTACTTACTACCAATATTACCAGCTATTTTTTGTGCTGTAGAGAAGCCATCAAACGGATGGCCGTAAAACATGGAGGGCAAGGTGGCGCTATCGTCAACGTGTCTTCTGCTGCATCTCGCTTAGGATCAGCCTTTGAGTACGTAGATTATGCCGCCAGCAAAGGCGCTATAGACACTCTAACTATAGGTCTGTCCAAAGAGGTAGCTTTAGAGTCTATCAGGGTGAACTGTGTACGGCCTGGTTTTATTGCCACCGACATGCACGCCGATGGCGGTGAGCCCAATCGTATTGAGCGAGTAAAAGGCACCATTCCTATGGGCCGTGGTGGGCAGCCAGAAGAGGTCGCCAACGCTATTGCCTGGCTGTTGTCGGAAGAAGCGTCCTATGTCACTGGCTCATTTACAGAGATAGCTGGTGGTAGGTAACTAAACAATATGAGACACTGTTAAACTAAATTATTGTTCACTATTCTAAGTCTTCTAAGGGCGTTTTTTCACCATGACAAATGCAGGTGTATTTTTAGTACAAACAGTTTTCGGATTGTACCTTACGATGGTCATTGTCCGCTTTATGTTGCAGTTGGCTAAGGCCGACTTTTATAATCCTTTAGCCCAAGCGGTGGTGAAGTTAACCCAACCGTTTGTTGCGATCTTGCAGAAAATAATGCCGCGTACAGGGCGCTTTAGCTTGGCTACTCTTGTGTTGGCATTTTTAGTACAGTTGGTATTGATTGTGGTGGTGTTATTAATTGCTGGTTTTGGTCTGCCTAATCCGGTGAGTTTAGCTATATGGAGCTTAATCGGACTGGGGTCCCAAGTGCTCGATTTATTATTCTTTGCTATACTTGCAAGTATTATTTTGAGTTGGCTGGCCCCTCAAACTAAACACCCTGGGGCTTATTTGCTACATCAGCTCACAGAACCAGTGATGGCGCCTGTACGCCGTATGTTACCTAACTTGGGGGGCTTAGACTTCTCGCCTATTCTGGTGTTCATCATGATTAATTTAGTAGACATGCTGGTGATTCAGAACCTAGCTTCAAACTTTGGTATGCCACGTGGTTTGGTGTTGGGGTTATAGAGATGACAACAGATCAAATTAATAACGCATTTAATTTTGAAGCCTCCTTAGCTGAATTAGAAACCTTAGTACAACAAATGGAGCAGGGTGACTTAACCCTAGAAGATTCTCTGGCTGCTTTTGAGCGTGGTATTTCATTAACTCGCGGCTGCCAAACGGCGTTAGCCCAAGCCGAACAAAAGGTTAATGTATTGATGCAAGACGCTCAAGGCAAGGTTGTTGAGCAGCCCTTTAGTAAGGAGTCTTAAATTTGATTTTTGATTCATTAGAAGACTTTCTAAACCACTCTAAAAGCCGTGTAGAACAATACCTAAATACGGCTATTAACCAGCGCCGGGCCAGTGGTGTTTTGTCTCAAGCTATGACTTATAGTGCCGTGCAAGGTGGCAAACGAGTAAGGGCGGCCTTGGTATATGGTGCTGCCCGTGCATGTGGGGTTGATCATGCCGCTTTAGACCCGCTAGCAGCTGCCGTTGAAGCACTACATGCCTACTCTTTGATTCACGACGATCTGCCAGCTATGGACGACGACGCTTTGCGCCGGGGTAAACCCAGTTGTCATGTTGCGTTCGATGAAGCGACTGCAATTCTAGCAGGCGATGCCTTGCAAGCGTTGGCCTTTGAGTTGTTAGCTAGTGCACAAGGGCCACAGATAAGTGCCGATAAATGTTTAGCGATGGTGGTATGTTTGGCGCAAGCCTCTGGTGCTAAAGGCATGGCTGCCGGACAAATGCTAGATATGGCAGCAGAACATGATGCGGTGAATTTGGCGCAATTGGAATATTTGCATTGTTTAAAAACCGGCGCTTTGATTGTTGCAAGCGTAGAGATTGGTGCTTTATCACAAAACGCTGTTAGCCCTGATCAAATCGATAAGTTACGGTCCTATGCGCAAGCGATTGGTTTAGCCTTTCAGGTGCAAGATGACATTCTTGATATAGAAGGTGACACCAAAACTCTAGGTAAAGCTCAGGGTTCGGATGTGATCAATGACAAATCTACCTACCCAGCATTACTAGGTATGCCTGCTGCTAAAGCGCGGTTGATGGAGCTACACCAACAAGCCAAAGAGTCTGTGGCAGAATTTGGTGTGGCAGCAGAACCTTTGGTTTGGCTAGCAGACTTTATTGTCACCCGTAAGCACTAGCGGCATGTTTCCAGTTATCCTACAAATTCCACGGCAAATACCCGCCACCACCTTGTTTGATCAAGTGGATGGTGTCGTAGACCTGCGCAAGTTAAACCCAGCACAATTACCGCAATTAGCATATGAATTACGTTTGGCGTTGTTATATAGCGTGGGCCAAACTGGAGGTCATTTGGGTGCCGGTTTAGGGGTGATAGAGCTCACCATTGCCTTACATTATTTATTAGATACACCTAACGACCGGTTAATTTGGGATGTGGGCCATCAGGCCTATCCCCATAAGATGCTTACCGGCCGCAAGCAAGCTATGTTAACTATGCGCCAAGCCGGCGGTTTAGCGCCATTCCCTAAACGTGACGAAAGTCCATTTGATGCTTTTGGTGTAGGCCATGCCAGCACTTCTATTAGTGCTTTATTAGGTATGGTATTAGCCAGTAAAAATCCGTTAGCCTGCCATGTGGCGGTGATTGGCGACGGCGCACTTACTGGTGGTATGGCCTTTGAAGGCTTAAATCACATGGCGCACTGCCAAGCCAACGCCCTGATCATTGTTAATGATAATGATATGGCTATTGATGAAAATCTGGGTGGTTTGGCCACCTTTTTGGACGATCACCATGGCCACGGTGGGCCATTGCAGTGGTTTACAGCGTTAGGTTTTACCTACCGTGGCCCAATTGATGGGCATGATCTACCGCAATTAATGTTGGCCATTAGTAGCTTGCTGAGCCTTTCGGGGCCTAAGTTGTTACATATCCATACCTTAAAAGGCAAAGGTTATGGGCCGGCTGAACTTGATCCAGTGGGCTACCATGCGCTGGCAAAAATCGACCCAATTGCGGCGGTGGTTATTAAAAAGCGGCCCACGTATGCTCAAGTATTTGGGTGTTGGGTTTGCGATAAGGCCCGCACGGATGATCGTTTGATGGCTATTACGCCGGCCATGGCTGGTGGTTCAGGCCTAGAACCTTTTGCCCAAGAGTTTGGTGCGCGCTTGTTTGATGTGGCTATAGCAGAACAGCATGCGATCACCTTGGCTGCGGGTATGGCGTGTGAAGGCGCAAAACCTGTAGTGGCTATTTACTCTACCTTTTTACAGCGTGGTTATGATCAGCTTATCCATGATATTGCGTTGCAGAATTTAGATATATTGTTTGCCATTGATCGTGCTGGTGTTGTAGGTGAAGACGGAGCAACCCACACGGGTGCTTATGATCTAGCCTTCTTACGTTGTTTGCCTAATCTATTGGTGATGGTACCAAGCACTGCTGCTGAAACCCGTGCAATGCTCAGTTTTGGTTATGGTCATTGCGGACCAGCTGCAGTGCGTTATCCCCGTGGTGAGGCATATGAGGGCGTTGCATTAATAGCGCCCATTGAGTTGGGCAAAGGTCTGATGATACGTTCTGCGGATCAACCTAATGCCACGTCCATTGCTATACTGAATTTTGGGGCCTTGTTAGACAAAGCCGTCACGGTAGCAGAAACTTTGAATACCACGTTGGTAGACATGCGTTTTGTGAAGCCGCTAGATGAAGCCCTCTTGCGGCAGTTGTTAGTTCAGTATAGCGGCTTTGTCACTATAGAAGACCATAGCTGTATCGGCGGCGCAGGTTCTGCTGTAAGTGAGTGGTTGGTGCAGCAAAAAACTCAAGTGAGGTTGTTGTGTCTAGGCCACGAGGACATTGCCCTATCTCACGGGAGCCGCGAGCAGGTGTTGCATGATACGGGTTTATCTGAAGTTGCAATGATAACCAAAATTGCGGCCTGGCAAGCGCAGCTATTGGCCGAATAAATGATCTAGTTTGCTAGCTTTGGTAGCTAGGTACGCTTTGTTGTGGCTATTTTCACCCACTTCTAGTGCTTGGCGTTGGTCTACGGTAATACCAAGATCTATTAGAGCTTTGATTTTTCGCGGATTGTTGGTCATTAATTGCACAGACTTGATCTGTAAGTAATCAAGCATATCTTTGGTCATGTCGTACTTACGCATATCGGCATCAAAACCTAAGCGTTCATTGGCTTCTACCGTGTCCGCGCCTTGATCTTGTAGGTTGTAAGCCTTTATTTTGTTCAATAAACCGATGCCTCGGCCTTCTTGACGCAAGTACAAAAGTACTCCACGGCCTTCTTCAGAAATACGCTTTAGAGCTTCTTGTAGCTGATAGCCACAATCGCAACGCATGCTAAATAAGGCATCACCGGTTAAACACTCTGAGTGCAACCGTGCCAGTACAGCGGTGCCGTCGGTAAGGTCACCCATGCTTAGGGCTAGATGCTCTTTGCCAGTTTCGCTATCGGCAAAACCATGCATGTCGAAAGTGCCGTAAGGGGTGGGCAACAATGAGGATGCAACATGGGTAGTAGGCACGGTAATTCCTTAAACAACAGTAGTGATCGAAATATAGTATGGCCCTTTTTAGTGGGCTGCAAACCATATAGTGGGGGCTGCAAACCATATCACAAGTGGCCGGATGGCAAAATACTATGGAGGGCGCTTTCCCCCTTTTAATGGCGTCTCGGGGTATAATAACGGCATATTTTTGAATTAATCAGGAAATCACATGGCACAGTTTGTGTATACGATGAATCGGGTTGGAAAAGTGGTTCCTCCCAAGCGTGAAATATTAAAAGACATTTCATTGTCCTTCTTTCCCGGTGCCAAAATTGGTGTCTTGGGTTTAAACGGTTCTGGTAAATCCAGCTTGTTACGTATCATGGCCGGTGTAGATACAGAATATAACGGTGAAGCTCGTCCACAGCCTGGCATCAACGTGGGTTACTTAGAACAAGAGCCCCAGTTAGATGACTCCAAAACCGTACGTGAAGTGGTTGAGGAAGGTGTTTCGGAAGCAAAGAATGCCTTAACCGCATTAGACGCCGTATATGCCGCTTATGCAGAACCTGATGCAGATTTTGATGCCTTGGCAGCCGAGCAAGCCAAATTAGAAGACATTATTCAAGCCAGTGATGCTCATAATCTAGAGCGCACCTTAGAAGTGGCGGCAGAAGCCTTACGTTTGCCTAGTTGGGATGAAAAAGTAGAACATTTGTCCGGTGGTGAGCGTCGTCGGGTGGCTTTGTGTCGTTTGTTATTGAACAAGCCAGACATGTTGTTGCTGGATGAGCCTACTAACCACTTGGATGCCGAATCGGTGGCTTGGTTAGAGCGTTTCTTAGTGGATTACAACGGTACTGTTGTGGCCATTACCCACGACCGTTATTTCCTTGATAACGCTGCGGGTTGGATTTTGGAATTAGACCGTGGTCACGGCATTCCTTACGAAGGCAACTACTCCTCTTGGTTAGAGCAAAAAGAAGCGCGTTTGGTGCAAGAAGGTCGCCAGCAAGCCTCGCACGAAAAGGCGGTGAAGTCTGAATTGGATTGGGTGCGTAGTAACGCCAAAGGCCGTCAGGCTAAATCTAAAGCGCGTTTAGCTCGTTTTGAAGAATTAAGCTCACGTGAATTTCAAGAAAGAAATGAAACTTCTGAGATCTATATTCCACCTGGCCCACGTTTAGGCGACAAAGTGATTGACGTGAAAGGTGTCAGTAAGGCTTTTGGCGACAAAATGTTAGTGGAAGGTTTGGAGTTTAGTATGCCCCAAGGCGCTATTGTGGGTGTGGTAGGCGGTAACGGTGCCGGTAAATCAACCTTGTTCAAGATGCTTACGGGCACCGAACAGCCAGATTCAGGCAGTATAGAAATAGGCGACACTGTTGAATTGGCGCACGTAGATCAAGCGCGTGAGCTAGACGGCACTAAAACCGTATGGGAAGAATTGTCGGATGGACAAGACATCATTACTGTAGGTAATTACCAGGTGCCATCTCGTGCGTATGCGGGGCGTTTTAACTTTAAGGGTAATGACCAGCAGAAGTTTGTGAAAGACCTGTCTGGTGGTGAACGCAACCGTTTACACTTAGCTAAGCTGCTTAAGCAAGGTGGCAACGTATTGTTATTAGACGAACCGACCAACGACCTAGACGTAGAAACCTTACGAGCGCTAGAAGAAGCTTTGTTAGCGTTTCCTGGCGCTGCTATTGTGATCTCTCACGACCGTTGGTTCCTAGATCGTGTTTGTACTCACACTTTAGCTTATGAAGGTGATTCTAAGGCGTCTTTCTTTGAAGGTAACTACTCAGAATATGCCGAAGACTATAAGACTCGTACCGGTAAAGATCATCAGCCTACGCGCGTGAAGTATAAAAAGCTGGCGTAAAGCCGCACGTAGCATATGCCATATAAAGCGATTCGCTTTATATGGCTCTGATTGACTGGTTAGGTATGGCTGGGCTTAGTCCGTGGCCACCTGATGTATGTGAATATCTTGTTGTGGGTAAGGTATGGAAATGCCATTTTCGTCAAATGAGAGCTTTATTTGACGAATAAGGTGCCACCTTACAGCCCAGTAGTCAGCTGAATTAACCCATGGGCGAACCACAAAGTTAACACTGCTGTCAGCTAGCTCAGCTACTGCGACTACAGCCACTGGTTCGGCTAAAATGCGCTCGTCAGCAGCGATGCATTGCAATAATAACTGTTCGGCCTTTTGTAAATCATCACTATAGCCAACCCCAATAGTGAGGTCGATGCGACGCGTGGGTTTAGCTGAAGCATTAATAATCACATCTCCATAGATATGGCTGTTGGGTACAATGATGACGCGATTGTCTCCAGTCTTCATCTGACTAGAAAAAATCCCAATGCTTTCAACAACGCCAGCAACACCTGCAGCTTCAATAAAGTCGCCAATAATAAACGGCTTAAACACAATCAGCATGACGCCAGCGGCAAAATTACTCAGCGTGTCTTTTACTGCTAAGCCAATGGCTAAACTAGCAGCGGCAAACACTGTTAGTAGGACAGTGGTATCGAAACCTAAAAATTCTAACGCAGCGACCAGTGACACAAAAGTTAAGGTGAGGCGAACAATAGTGACAAGGAAATGACGCAAAGGTGCATCGGTTGCTCGGGTCACGAGTAAGCGATTCACCATGCCTGCAATGACGCTGGCTACCCAGCGCCCAACAAAGAATATAATTATCGCTACGGGGATGTTAATCAAATTAGCTAGAACAATCTCTAGCAAGTCGCCTGGCAAGGAGAGGGACATAATCGGTGTTTTCCACTAAGTTTTAATAAAGCGCTGAGGCTACCTAATAACTAGTATAGGTAACCTTTTAAAAATTGCCACGCTCGATCAAACTTAGGCCTTAAATAATTGTGCTAATTCCTTGGACCGATGATGGGCTGCAGCCATAGCTTGGCTGCAGAGCTTGATAAAACCGCCATCATTAAAGGTATTTATGGCTTGTTCTGTAGTGCCGTTGGGTGAGGTAACAGCAACCCGAAGTTGAGCCGGTGTTTGATGGCTTTGTTTGGCCATTTGGGCAGCCCCTACGGCTGTTTGAAGTACCAACTGCTGTGCTACTTCATTGCTTAATCCAAGCTTTTCGGCACCAGCGATCATGGCTTCCATCATTAAGAAGTAGTAGGCGGGCCCACTGCCTGAAACGGCTGTGACAGCGTCAATATGATCTTCGCTGTCCACCCACAAGGCCAACCCCACTGATTGCATTATAGTGCTGGCGGTTTGTTTTTGAGCTGAGGAAACCGCCGACGTGGCAAACAACCCTGCAGCGCCTTGGCCTACCAGTGAAGGTGTATTGGGCATACAGCGAACAATAGGCATTTTTTGCCCCAGCCAGGTTTCTATACTGTCGGCTAAAATGCCAGCAGCCACTGAAACGATGAGTTGTTTAGAGGCGTCTACTGCAGGGGCAATGCTTTGTACTAAAGCGCCCATCATTTGTGGTTTTACGCCTAATACAATGACGTCGGCCTGACGGCATAAAGCTAAGTTATCGGTGCTAGTGTGAATGCCGGTGTCTGCTGATAATATGTCTAATTTAGCTTGGGTGCGGCCGCTGGCGCAAATCTTGTCTTGCGGGTATCCCGCTGCAAGCATGCCTTTAAGAATGGCTTGCGCCATGTTGCCGGCGCCGATAAAGGCAATGTGGGGAGTCTGTGTCATGGTTTTGTCCTGGTTGATATTTTTT
>JBLHQO010000048.1:0-9537 GCA_047625285.1 Oceanospirillaceae bacterium | reverse complement strand
AGCTTGCTGATAAATAATTCACAGGTATTAATATGAGCACTGCACAGGATCAAGGTTCGGGTTTGGAAAAACCTAGGTCAAAGCCAAAAATATGGCACTACCTCCCCCCGTTACCGATTCAGGTTTCAGCGTATTTTCGAAGGCCTTTTTCTTTAACCTTGGCGTTAAAATGGATGTTTTCTAGTTGGTTTCCTATTTCAGAGCGGCTCATCATACTTGCCCTGTCTGTGCTGTCATGGCTATTTTTTCATCCGGCTATTGAGGCTTGTAGTGACTTTGCAGTAGGTTGGATAACACAGATCTATATACGTAACCTAGTATTGATGTTTGCCATTGCAGGCGGGCTACATCTATATTTTTACAGTTGGCACAAACAGGCAGATGATCTACAGTATGACGCTCGCACGCTAATTATCAATAACAAAAAATTTACATTTAAGTCACAAGTTTGGGACAATATGTTCTGGTCTATCACCAGTGGAGTGACCATTTGGAGTGGCTATGAAGTAGTGATGATGTGGTCTCTAGCCAATGGCTATATGCCTATGTTGTCCCTGCCAGAGGATTACCTGCTATTAATATTAATGATTTTTCTGATCCCTATTTGGGAGACCCTTTATTTCTTTGTCATCCATCGATTTTTGCACTGGCCCCCTGTGTATCGAACCATACATCACCTGCACCACCGCAATATTAATGTGGCACCCTGGTCTGGTATGTCCATGCACCCGATAGAACACCTTTTGTTTCTAGGGTCTGTACTCATTCACTTTTTTGTAGCGGCTAACCCTCTGCTGATTATTTTTCATCTACAGTATTACACCCTAAGTGCCATTTCTACCCATACCGGTTACCAGGGGCTGACCATAGGTGGACGTATGGTCATGGCACTAGGAACCTTCCATCATCAACTGCACCATCGTTTCTTCGAGTGCAATTATGGTGGGTTGGAGATACCCATGGATAAATGGGTGGGGTCGTTCCACGATGGCACCGACGAGTCGCATAAACAGTTTATACACAGACGCCGACAGCAGTCTGTTAAAGCATATAATGAAAAAACACGTAGCTAAATTGAGCGTTAATTCATTGCTAGATATAAAGGGGGTGACCGCCTACCCACATCTACGATCAATCTTCTTGGCCGTTGATAGCCCGTATTACCAAGGGTTACAGGGATGACTTATTTAGCAAACATAACTACACGCTCTAAACAGGTTATGATGTCTATTGCCTGACCATATAACCAAAAATGTGATAACACAAGACTATGCCCCAGCAGCACAACACCCAACCAAAGCTGGCCAACCTACGCCAGCATTTAGTGTCATTATTGCAACTCTCTAGTGCTTTAGATGCAGGCGGGTTGCACACTTTAACTACTGTGATTGAACGGTTAAGCACATTTGGTGAGCTTAATCTTCAAGCTCACCAAGCTAATCCTTTGTCTGACTTGTTACCGCAAATTGAACACGCTACTGTGCATTTACCTGAGCACTGCCAACACATGGTCAACAGCGTAATAGCCCTAGCTGATGACCTACCCTGGTATCAAAGGCCCGTAGCTAACAACCCAAGCTTTATGGCGGGCCACGTTAATGCCCAGATTATTGGCCCTGAAGGCTTAGAAGTAAGGCACGATTTAATTGTAGGTGTCACCCTAATGCGCCCAGACGTAGACTACCCCAACCACCAGCACCAGCCGGAAGAAATCTACCTTGTATTAAGTGATGGCAGGTGGCGCCAAGCCAACGGTAATTGGCATACACCAGGCCTAGGTGGCTTAGTGTATAACCCTAGCGATGTAATGCACGGCATGAAGTCTGTGAATACGCCTTTGATTGCCCTATGGTGCTTGCCTTTGGATAAACCATTTGCGTCTTTTAGCCCCTCTGCTGGTCTAGCTGTTGGCCTATCGTCTAACTCGTCTGCGCCAGCTTCTTAGCCGCGCTAATGAAGTGGTCTACATCAGTTTCTTTGGTAGCGAAGCTGGTGACTAAACGAACCACATTCTCATCCCAACGATCACTGTAAAAATAGAACCCTTGATCAAGTAAACCGTCTATTATTGGCCTAGGCATCTTACAAAAAAACATATTTGAAAGGGTATTCTCTTGCATTTCCACACCCTTAATAGAGCGTAAACCTTGATCCAACCGCAGCGCCATAGCATTGGCTTGGCGGGCATTAACAAGCCAAAGGTCATCCGTTAAATATGCATCTAACTGCGCTGCTAACAAGCGCATCTTAGACATAAGGTGGCCTGCCCGCTTACGCCTGAATGCTAGTTCTTGAACTAAACTTTGATCGAAAAGCACAATAGCCTCTGCCGCTAACACACCGTTTTTAGTAGCACCAAAAGACAGTACGTCTACCCCAGCCTTCCATGTCATTTCAGCAGGCGTACATCCTAAGGCCACCAGCGCATTAGAAAAGCGCGCGCCATCCATATGTAGTCGTAAATTTTGCTCTTTACAGAGGTTACCTATGGCATTAATTTCTGCCAAGCTATAAATACTGCCAGACTCGGTGGTTTGGCTAATGCTCACGGCAGTTGCCTGCACTGAATGTACGTCGCCAGTTTTTAGCGCTGCTATTTTGGCAAGATTAATGGGACAAATTTTGCTATTTTCACCGTTAATGGACACCAATTTTGCGCCGTTGGTGAAAAATTCCGGTGCCCCACACTCATCGTTATTAATATGGCTTTCTGGATGACACAGTACAGATCCCCATGGCGGTGTGAGCACACTTAAACCCAATGCATTTGCCGCCGTTCCCGTAGGTACCAAAAACACGCTAACGAGACACTCGAAAATGATAGAGAGTTTGTCTTCAACCGCTTGGCTATAGGCATCAGCGCCGTAAGGCGACTGCGGGCCAGTACTCGCGTCTATAATCGCTTGAATTACTGCTGGTGCTGCGCCTGCGGTGTTATCACTGGAAAATACTTTATTAATCATTCCTTGGTCCTTGCTAGTGTCCATTTTTACTCTCTTTATGCTCTTTATTAGCGGAACCCTGTGCAACTAGTTGCCATAAGGCACTAACCAAGGGTTTTTTGAGGTTCTTTTTCAAAGCAAACAACCCCACATCATAGGCTTCAAGTTGCGGTTTTACATCTAATATTTGAATTCGGTCTATGGTGGGGCTGTTATCTAATACGATTTTTGGCACTACACCAATACCTAAACCCAGGCTTACCATAATAACAATGGCTTCGTTACCAGCCACTTGAGCGTAAACTTTTGGGGTAACATCCATGGTTCTAAACCATGCGTCTGTACGCTGGCGAGACAAACCACCTTCTGCCAAAATCATCGGCACTTTTGCCCACTCTGTAGGGCTGGTTGGCGTGGTTAAAGGTTGCTCTAAGTTACTTTGATCTTTAGGCGCTATAAATACCAATGGGGATATCGTCATCGGTTTAAAGGCCAATTCTCTAGGTATGTTTTTTGGTCTGGCTGCTATAGCCAGATCCTCTTCACCCGAAATAACATGCGCAATACCTTGGTCTGGGTCGCCAGTGTGCAGTTTAATCTCTATATTGGGATGATCTTTTCGAAAACGCTGAAATAGGTCAAACAACAAACTATACACCGCGGTAACAGAGCAATATAAACTCACTTCGCCTTGAAGTTTGAGGTGGATCTGACCATTAGTATCTTGTACTTGATGACGAATAACATCCCACTCACTTACTGTTGAACGGGCGTAGCTCACAAAGGCTTGGCCTTCTGGGGTGAGTTGTACACTGCGGTTGTCTCGGTTGAATAATGGCACCCCTAACTGTTCTTCTAGTTGCCTTATATTGCGCGACAAAGCAGACAAACTAATGTGACACGCGGCACTGGCTTTACCAAAGTGTAAATTCTGCGCCAAGGCTAAAAAGTGTTTTAGGTGTTTTATATCCATAAGCCAAACTTTAGCACACTCTTAAGCCAATGTTGCAAAATATGGCTCACTATGTAGCATATATATCAATTTACGAAAACATCAACAAAGCGTATCATAACGTCAGCTTAACCAGGCTCAATTTACCGATTTTAAAACCACAGGGCTTCCCCATGTCTAACAACTATTTTAATACCTTACCTTTGCGCGAACAGCTAGAGCAACTAGCCAAGTGCCGCTTTATGCACATGAACGAATTCACTGAAGGTGTAGATGCCCTTAAAGGCAAAAAAATGGTCATCATTGGCTGTGGCGCCCAAGGCCTTAACCAAGGTTTAAACTTACGCGACAGCGGCTTAGATGTATCTTACACCCTACGCCAATCAGCTATCGACGAGAAGCGTCAGTCTTTCAAGAACGCCTCTGAGAACGGCTTTACCGTAGGCACCTACGAAGAACTAATCCCTACTGCAGACATCGTACTTAACCTTACTCCAGACAAGCAGCACACCCCTGTAGTGGCTGCCGTTATGCCACTAATGAAGCAAGGCGCATGTTTGTCTTACTCTCATGGCTTTAACATTGTTGAAGAAGGCATGAAGATCCGTGAAGACCTAACCGTTATCATGGTTGCTCCTAAGTGCCCAGGTTCTGAAGTACGGGCAGAATATGTACGTGGTTTTGGCGTTCCTACGCTTATTGCAGTACACGAAAACAATGACCCACAAGGCCAAGGTTTAGCACTAGCTAAAGCTTACGCCGTAGGTACTGGCGGCCATAAGGCTGGTGTATTGATGTCTTCTTTTATCGCCGAAGTAAAGTCTGACCTTATGGGTGAGCAAACGATCCTTTGTGGCATGCTACAAACTGGCTCTTTGTTGTGTTTTGACAAGATGATCGACAAAGGTATGGACGCAGGTTATGCCTCTAAGTTGATTCAATTTGGTTGGGAAACTATTACTGAAGCGCTTAAGTATGGTGGTGTTACCAACATGCTAGACCGTCTTTCTAACCCAGCTAAGATCAAAGCCTTTGACCTGTCTGAAGAGTTGAAAGTGATCATGCGTCCTTTGTACAACAAGCACCAAGATGACATTATTAATGGCACCTTCTCTCGCACTATGATGGCAGACTGGGCCAACGACGACGTTAACCTACTAGGCTGGCGTGCAGAAACTGGCGAAACTGCCTTTGAAAAGACACCAGCTGGTGACATGGAAATTTCTGAGCAAGAGTATTTCGACCACGGCATCCTAATGGTAGCCATGGTTAAGGCTGGCGTAGAGCTTGCTTTTGAAACTATGACTGCAGCAGGCATCATTGCAGATTCTGCTTACTACGAGTCACTGCATGAAACGCCGCTAATCGCCAACACTATTGCGCGTAAGAAGTTGTACGAAATGAACGCTACTATCTCTGATACTGCAGAGTATGGCTGTTACTTGTACAACCACGCTTGTTTGCCTTTGTTGGGCGATTTCATGAAAGACATCGACACAGACGTGATTGGTCGTGGCCTTTCTAGCGACGACAACGGCGTAGACAATGCCCGTTTGATCGAAGTTAACGAAGCACTACGTAGCCACCCTGTAGAAGCTATTGGTGCTACTTTACGCGGCCACATGGCCGACATGAAGAAAATCGTTTAAGCGAGATTCTTTATGATGCAGCTGCACGATTTGTCGGTAGAGTTTGATGAAGGTTTTCAACTTAACAACATTAATTGGCAAATCGAGCAGCATCAGCATTGGCTAATTACCGGCGCTAATGGTGCGGGTAAATCAGCCCTCGCGGCGGTGTTAGCTGGCTACGGAGAAATCCTAGCTGGCAGCACCAGCGGCCTTGCTTCCAACATTGGTTGGGTGTCTTTTGAGGCCCAAGCCGAACTCATTCAAGCCGAACTTAAAAAAGATGATGCCGACATTACCGACGTCATAAGCCTCGGCACCCCTGTGTCTGAAATCATATTTACCGAAGAAGTAGACCCATCCACAGCACAGGATTTAATTCAACAGTTCGAGTTAGAGTACATACTCGACCGCGCCTTTAGGAAGCTATCAACGGGGGAGTCTCGCAAAGTGATGCTTATTAGAGCCTTGTCTTGTAATGCAGACCTGTTGATTTTAGACGAGCCCTTCGACGGCCTCGATAGCGCCACCCACGCCATGTTGCAAAATCATCTTTTCGATGTGGTGCAACATACCCCCGTAATTATGGTACTCAACCGCTTTGATGAAATACCAGAATTCATTAGCCATATTGCTTACATGGAACAGGGCGAGTTACGTTATCAAGTAGAGCGCGATGATACTCAAGCTTATGCTGATCTGTATCAGCTACTACACCTAAAAACCACCGATTTACAGGTTCCCGCTGCGGACACCGATAACGTAATACCCACGTTAGACCCACAACAACCTTTAGTCAAACTCAGCAACATCTGTGTAAAGTATACCGATATGGTGTTGATCGAGGGCCAAGATTGGACCATTGAGCCTAACCAACATTGGCAACTTAGTGGCCCTAACGGCAGTGGCAAAACTGCCCTTTTGTCACTCATCACCGGCGATCACCCCCAGTGTTACACCAACGACATTTTTGTATTTGGTTACCAACGAGGCAATGGCGAAAGTATTTGGCAGATTAAACAATACATAGGTTACGTTTCCACAGCGTTGCAGTGGGAATATCGGGTAGGCACCAGCTTACGCAATGTAATTATTTCTGGTTTTTACGATTCCATTGGCTTGTACAGCAAAAGCACCGACCGTCAAAAGAAAATTGCCGATGAGTGGCTGGCTTTATTAGGTATGCAAAAACGAGGCGACCAGCCTTTCAATAAGCTGTCTTATGGTGACCAGCGCTTATTACTCATTGCCAGAGCCATGGTGAAGCACCCACCGCTATTAATTTTAGACGAGCCTTGTTTGGGTTTAGACGATATCAATCGTCAGTTGGTTTTGGCGCTGATCGAAAAGATCTGTGCAGCTAAAGAAACCTCCGTTATTTACGTTAATCATCACGCACAAGATCGTATTGCTGGCATATCCAATTACCTAGCCCTAGAGAAATCGGCTAACAACAGCTAACCTGGCCTGTATTGCCTAAAGGCATAGGCATAGGCTAGGCCGATAGAGTTAGCGCGGTATAATTAAACGTCTATGATGTGTACATCACGGGAAAACTGCGTGAGGCAGATGGCGTCTTTATTACGTACATGGATCGTTTCACTGAGTTCCATGCCCCATCCGTCCATCCACATTCCTAGTATGATGTGTACAACTGCATTTTCTGGCAATAGTGTTTCATCTCCTGGTCGAAAACTAATGGTGTGTTCACCCCAGTCTGGGGCATAACCTACGCCAATAGAATAACCAATACGGCTTTTTTTCTCTAAACCATAGTCATCCAGCACGGCTTGCCACGCACTGTGTACTTGGCTGCAGGCCACTCCTGCACGCATAGCTGACAACACTGCATCCATGCCTTCACCCACGGCCTTGGCCGTTGATATTAGCGTTTTAGGTGGCTCGCCTATATGTACTGTACGGGCTAGCCCAGCGTTGTAGCGATGACGACAGCCCCCTAGTTCAAAAGCAATGGTTTGATCGTGCTCAAACACCGCGTCTGTCCACATTGGGTGGGCGGTAGAGGCAGATTCTCCTGCTAATACTAACGGATGTAGCGCTGTTAACTCGCCGCCAAATTCGGGGGTACCACGAATCTGTGCGGCCACGATGTCTGCCATTAAGTCACATTGGCGTACCCCTGGTTTTACACCATCATAGGCCGTTTGCATGGCTTTTCCTGCAATCACTGCAGCTTGCTGCAGTTTTTCTATTTCCGCAGGGCTTTTAATGAGGCGTTGCCAGTTCACTAACAGCTCACAGTCTACCCAAGTGCTATTGCTCAATCGCGATTTTAAATGGTCTATGGCCATAGGGGTTAGATAATACACATCACTTTCATAACCGATACGTTTATTATCGAGGCCTTTAGAGATCATCCACTGGGCCATAAATTGGGCTGGATGTACGTCTTTTTGCTGCACTAAATCTTCCGGGAAAGGCACCACTTGTTCAGGCTTTAGATAGGTAGTAAAGGCTGCTGCACCTGCATCCATTTCTCGCCCTAGCCAGGTAGGTTCTAGCGCTAACCCTAACACCATGATTTGTGGCGTGTAGAAGGACCAAGCATCATAACCCGTTAGCCAATTGATATTAGCAGGGTCACCAATCACCAAAATATCAAAACCACTTTTGTCCATAGCGTTGCGCACGCGCTGCAACCTATCGCCGTATTCTGCCTGTGAAAATGGTGGGGCCATGATTGATATCACCTCTACTAAAAAAATAATACTAGCTTTCAACAATCACTGTATACCAGCAACAACAGGCTTAGGTATAGCCATTTTACACCTTTAGTTTGAATTTATTTTTTGGCACGCTAATGTACTCGCCAGCAACCCCCCAATCAGGTATTGTTTAGCCCTAGGTGACTGATCTAATTATGGAATACAAATGAAAAGTTGGTTGTTATTGTTTTTGGCCGTGGTATTTGAAGTGGTAGGCACTTCAGCCATTAAACAGTCTGCAGGGTTTACCAAATTCTGGCCTTCTGTCGCTGTTGGGGTATGTTTTTTGATGGCGTTTTATCTGTTGACTTTTGCCCTTAAAGTATTACCTATTGGGGTAGTGTATGCTGTGTGGTCGGGCATGGGCATCGTACTTATTTCTGTGATTGGGCATTGGTTCTTTAACGAACGGCTCGATACACCTGCTGTCATTGGCGTCAGCTTTATTCTGGCTGGTGTACTTATTATGCAAATATTTTCTAAAGCTGTGGCCCACTAGGCCAGTAATCACTAGGTTAACTAGCAATAGGTATTTATTATCCCAAAAGTCGGCATGCCAGAAATTAGACGTCCACAACTGATACGCGCCACCATGGACGTTATCAATCAAGTGGGTTTTCTCAATGCTTCGGTGGCCAAAATTGGCCAGCAAGCCGGTATCTCACCTAGTATCATTAATCACTATTTTGGTGGTAAAAGTGGCCTAGTGGAAGCCACCATGCGCAGCATTTTGAAAGACCTTGCCAGCGGTATAAACTTACGTTTAGCTAAAGTACCCAAAGACGACATGGTGGGGCGCATAGAAGCGATAGTGGGAGAGAATTTTAGCACGCATCAGCAAGATGAAGCGGTGGTTAAAACATGGTTAGCCTTCTGGGCACAAGCCATGCACGACCCCGCGTTAAATCGCTTACAGCGGGTCAATGAGCAGCGCTTATTGTCTTACCTTAGGTTTGAATTAAAGCGCTGCATGCCTCACGCACAGGCACAGAGGGTAGCTACCACTATAGCGGCACTGATTGATGGTATTTGGTTGCGCGGTGCTCTTAACCCTCAGGGTATTGATTCAAACTTAGCCCGCCACGTGGTGACCGATTATCTATCGTTGTACTTAGCAACTGAAGCTAACAGGTAAGCGCATACTGCTGGCAAACTCTCGCGTCATCAACTTTATGCCACACTGGGTGTCAGATTGCTGCACACCAAATAACAACCTAACGGCTTTATTATAGAGTATGCCAAACACATGCCGCTTAAATAACGAAGGTAACAGTGAGTTAGGCAAATGC
>JBLHQO010000047.1:0-9566 GCA_047625285.1 Oceanospirillaceae bacterium | reverse complement strand
CCTTGGGGTGATTTGGCGATAGATTTAGTGATGGAATGCTCTGGTAAGATGAGCGAGCGTAAACTCGCCGAACAACATCTAACAAACGGAGCAGGCAAGGTTTTAATTGGTGCTGCGGCAGGCCCTGAAGTAGACCTTACGGTGGTTTATGGCATTAACCACGATCAACTTAAACCTTGGCATCGTATCGTGTCTAACGCGTCTTGTACTACCAATTGTATGGCACCGGTACTTAAACCATTAAACGATACCATCGGTATCGAAGATGGTTTAATGACCACCATTCACGCCTATACTAATGGCCAAGTGCTCACTGATACTGTGATCGATAAGACCGACCTGCGCCGTGGTCGTTCGGCTACTCAATCGATGATTCCTACCTCTACCCATGCTACCGAAGCTTTGGGCTGGGTGTTGCCAGAGTTGGCGGATAAAATTACTGGTATCTCCATGCGAGTGCCCACTATTAATGTGTCTGTAGTGGATCTAGTATTTCGCCCCAGCCGTGATGTAAGCGTAGAAGAAATTAATCAAATCATGGCAGATGCTGTGGCTAATGACGGGTATGATGTATTGGGTTATAACCAACAACCATTAGTGTCTATTGACTTTAATCACTGTTCTAAATCGGCCACCTTTGACGCCACCCAAACCATGAAAATGGGCCAGCTGATAAAAATATTAGCTTGGTATGACAACGAATGGGGCTACGCTAATCGTATGATTGACGTTGCCTTAGCAATGCTTAATAAGAGCAATGCTTGATAAAAACCATGTTTGATACAGATCATAAAACTGCTCAGGAAAATCCATGACCATCATTAAAATGACCGACTTAGATTTACGAGGCCAACGGGTGTTGATCCGTGAAGACCTTAATGTGCCTATTAAAGATGGCGTGGTAACCAGTGATGCTCGCCTAAGAGCCGCTCTGCCTAGTATTAAAATGGCCCTGCAGTTAGGCGCAAAATTGATGGTAACGTCTCATCTAGGCCGCCCTACAGAAGGTGTTTATAACGAGCAGTTTTCTTTAGCGCCGGTGGCTAACTACCTGGAAGCAAAACTACAGTGCACAGTGCGTTTGCAAAAAGATTGGTTAGACGGCGTGGACATTGCTGAAGGCGAATTGGTTGTTTTGGAAAACTGCCGCTTTAATGCAGGTGAAAAAGCCAATGATGATGTTTTAGCCAAAAAAATGGCTGCTCTATGTGATGTGTACGTGAACGATGCTTTTGGCACCGCCCACCGTGCGCAGGCCAGCACCCATGGCATTGCTAAGTTTGTAAAAATCGCTTGTGCAGGCCCTTTGTTAGTGGCCGAGCTAGATGCGTTAGGCAAAGCCTTAGATAACCCTAAACGACCATTGGTGGCCATTGTTGGTGGTTCCAAGGTGTCTACTAAGCTTACAGTGTTGGAAACCTTATCCGATAAAGTGGATCAGCTGATTGTAGGTGGTGGTATAGCCAATACCTTCTTGGCTGCGGCAGGGTTTCCAGTAGGTAAGTCTTTATATGAGCCAAGTTTAGTTGCTAACGCAAAAGCCTTGATGGAAAAAACCTCTATACCTTTACCTACGGATCTAGTCACCGCCAAAGAGTTTAGCGAAACGGCTACCGCAACCACTAAAAGCGCAGCCGATGTAGCAGCAGACGATATGATTATGGATGTAGGCCCAGCAACAGCTCACCAACTAGCCAGTATTCTTAAACATGCAGGCACAATTATTTGGAACGGGCCTTTGGGTGTGTTCGAGTTTGATCAGTTTGGTGGCGGTACCGAAATCTTGTCTCGCGCCATTGCCTCATCACCTGCGTTTTCTATCGCCGGTGGCGGTGATACACTAGCGGCCGTAGACAAATACGAGATTGCTGACCAAGTGTCTTATATCTCCACAGGTGGCGGTGCATTTCTTGAATTTGTAGAAGGCAAAGAATTGCCTGCAGTGGCCATTTTAGAACAACGTGGCCAGTAATTAGAAGTTAACTTAATTGACCTTATATTATATTAGATAGAATGGAGAACACTCATGGCTTTAGTCAGCATGCGTCAACTACTGGATCACGCCGCAGAACATAGTTACGGTATTCCAGCTTACAATGTGAATAACCTAGAGCAAATGCGTGCCATTATGCAGGCGGCAGAGGTAACAGATAGCCCCGTTATTGTGCAAGCTTCCGCTGGTGCTCGTAAATATGCGGGGTCAAATTTTTTAAGGCACCTGATCTTAGCGGCTATTGAAGAATTTCCTCATATTCCAGTGTGTATGCATTTAGACCACGGTAACTCGGCTTCTACATGCCAGCGTGCTATTGCTATGGGTTTCTCTTCAGTAATGATGGACGGCTCTTTAGGTGAAGATTCTAAAACACCAACTAGCTATGAGTACAACGTTGCAGTGACTAAGCGCACTGTAGAAATGGCTCATGCTTGTGGTGTTTCCGTAGAAGGCGAGCTGGGTTGTTTAGGTTCTTTAGAAACCGGCGAAGCAGGCGAAGAAGATGGCGTTGGCGCAGTGGGCAAACTCACTATGGAACAAATGCTAACAGACCCAGATGAAGCTGTAGATTTTGTAGCCCAAACCAAAGTAGATGCACTAGCAATTGCTTGTGGAACTAGCCACGGGGCCTATAAATTTACCCGCCCACCAACAGGTGATATTTTAGCGATTGATCGTATTCGTGAAATTCACAGCAAAATTCCTAACACTCACCTTGTAATGCACGGCTCCTCCTCTGTGCCCCAAGACTGGTTAACTGTTATTAATGAGTTTGGAGGTGCTATTCCAGAGACCTATGGTGTGCCCGTAGAGCAAATTGTAGAAGGCATTAAGCACGGCGTGCGTAAAATCAATATTGATACCGACTTGCGTTTAGCCTCTACTGGCGCCGTACGTAAATTCTTGGCCGAAAATCCAAGTGAGTTTGACCCTCGAAAATTCCTTACGGTCACCATGCATGCCATGCAGGCCATATGTCATTCACGTTATGAGTCGTTTGGTTCGGCCGGTAATGCCAGTAAGATCCGCGCTATTGGCCTAGAAGCTATGGCCGATATGTACGGCTTATAAACTGGCATAGGTTAGCCTTAAGGTAATAAAAACCCCGTGTGACAGAGATGACCACGGGGTTTTTTATTGCACATCAATAGGTAAATGCTGCTATTGAAGGGCGGGGGTTTGTCTATAACTCCAAAGTGAAGCGGATGTTATCGATTAGCCTTGCTTTACCTAAATATGCAGCGGCTACAATCACCAGTTCCTTGTCGTCGATGTGGGCCGGTTGTAAGTCGTTCTGGCGACAAATTTTGAAGTAGTCACGGGTAAAACCAGTAGATTCTAGCTGGCATTGCGCCTGCTCTTCTAGTTTTAATAAGTCTGTTTCACCCGTTTCAAGAGCCACTCGACAGGCGATTAAACAAACATATAGTTGTGCTGCCTGCTTTAATTCCTCGTCACTTAAATAGCCATTTCGTGAACTTAAAGCAAGGCCACTTTCTGCTCGAGCAATAGGCGCACCGATGATGTTGACAGGTAGGCATAGGTCATTTGTGAACTGTTTAATCACCAAAAACTGTTGATAATCCTTGAGTCCGAAAATAGCGACATCTGGCTGAACAATACCAAATAACTTACTCACTACAGTGGCGACACCAGTGAAATGACCTGGTCGGCTAGCGCCACATAAAAGCTGGTCTAGGTGAGGCACTTTTACTACCGTGGAACTAATGTTGGTAGTGGGGTACATTTCATCTACGGTAGGCGCAAACAACACATGGCAGCCACGGCTCATTAGCTTTTCTTGGTCTGCCATAAAAGTGCGCGGGTAACCATTAAAATCTTCGCCGGGACCAAATTGTAGTGGGTTTACAAATATGCTAGCCACCACTAAATCGGCTTCTTCTAAAGCACGGTCTATCAGCTGTAAATGACCTTCATGGAGATTGCCCATAGTGGGTACAAAAGCGATGATCTTATGGTCTAGCTTGGCTTGCCAAAGGTGGTTGCGAAGCTGGCTGATGCTGTCGATGGTATACATGATTATGATATCGCCGGTTTAGCTAAAACAATGTTCGGGGGCTGGAAACAGGCCAGTTTTTACTTCTAAAACGTAGGCCTCCAAAGCTTTGAGAATGTCACCTTCTTGTTGTAAGAAGTTTTTAACAAAACGCGCGGGTTTGCTGGGTGTAATACCTAACATGTCATAAATCACCAGTACTTGTGCATCGGTGTCTGGCCCTGCACCAATACCAATAACAGGCACAGACACAGCCTTTGTAATAGCCTTACCTAAACTGCTGGGTACACATTCTAATAAAATCATACTGGCCCCTGCGGCTTCTAATTCTATCGCTTCATTCAATAGACTAGCTGCGTGTTCTGGGGTTTTTCCTTGTACCCTGTAGCCACCTAATTTATTCACCGCTTGAGGTGTGAGTCCTAAGTGAGCACAAACCGGAATGCCTTGCTCGAAGAGTTTATGAACCGTGTCTTTGAGCCACAGACCACCCTCTAGTTTAACGATTTGAGCGCCTGCCTGCATTAGGTCTGTGGCGTTGGTCATAGCTTGTTCTATAGTCCGGTAACTCATAAATGGCATGTCGGCCATGATCAGGGCAGCACTATTGCCTGCTTCAACACAGCGTGTGTGATACACCATTTGTTCCATCGTTACGGGGAGCGTGGAATCATGTCCTTGTAATACCATGCCTAAAGAGTCACCCACTAAGATGATATCTATGCCGGCTTGATTCACACGTTGGGTAAAGCTAGCATCGTAGCTGGTAATACAAGTGGCCTTTTGTCCGGCTAGTTTAAGGCTCGTTAGGCTGTGTAGCGTGGTTTTTGACATGGGCATTAGCTCCGAATAGTTGGGTTGGCTAGGGCAGTGAGTTAGGTGTCAATACAGATCAAGCCATCTATGGGGCATTGTTGCAAGAGTTCTAGTAATGGGGTGCCGTTAGGCAGAGTTAACTTGGGGCATAACTCAAACAATGGGCCAACAACAAAATCACGGTTGCTCAATTCCGGGTGAGGTACGGTTAACCGTGAATTTTGAATACTTTGGTCACCAAATAAGAGCAGATCTAAATCAAGGGTGCGAGGCCCCCAGTGGCGTTCACGTATACGTTGATGGCGTTGTTCTATGGCTTGCAACTCGTCAAGTAAGGCTAAAGGCTCAAGCTCGGTCATAAGCAACGCCACTGCGTTAACAAAGTCATCTTGGTCTTGAGGGCCCACGGGTTTACTCAAGTAAAGCTTAGACGCTAACAGTAACTGGCTTCGTGGCAGTTGTTTTAGATCCTCTAAAGCCTGTGTAACATGGTTTTTTGGATCGTCCAGATTACTGCCTAGGCCAATGTATGCGTTAACCATCTTCGCTCTTTGTTGGCGCTGTTGGCGCTTTTGGCTTTTTAGGTGCGCGTATTTTTGGCGCAGCTTTGCCTAGTTCTTTAGTCATTTGTTCGCGTCTTTCGCCGCTGGCAAACTGGTATTCCGTCCACCATTCGCCTAGGTTTTCTAGGTTTTCACCACTGGCTTCACGCAATAATATAAAATCATAGGCGGCCCTAAAACGTTTATTGTCTACCAGTTCTGCTGCTCTGCTGCCATGGCGTCGTGGAAGCCTTAGCTGCATATCCCAAATTTCTTTCATGGGGGTGCTAAAACGTCGTGGAATGGAGGTGCGTTTAACCTGCTGTAATATGACATCTTGCGCTGCTTGGTGCATGGCAGGAATTGGTGGCATATTACGAATTTGCGCAAGCCTTTGCTGTAAAGGGTGCCAAAGTAAAGCAGCCAATAAATAAGCAGGTGTCACACTCTTTCCTTGGGCGATACGTTCGTCTGAATTACGCAGGGCTAAAATAACAAATTCTTCAATTTGGAACTCTGCCGATGGGTCGTTTTCTATGGCGGCATCGGTGGCAGGGAACAAGAACTTAAATAAATCGTAATCGCGCAACAGATAGTAGGTCTGTTCGCCATTGCCAGACAACAGCAACTTTAATATTTCTTCAAACATCCGCGCCGCAGGAATAGGTTCCAGTAGATGGCCTAAGGTATACATTGGCTCTGCCGTGGCTGGGTCTATTTCAAAGTCCAACTTAGCGGCAAAACGAATCGCTCTAAGCATACGTACGGGGTCTTCTCTGTAGCGAGCTTGAGGGTCACCAATCATGCGGATACTGCGTTTTTCTATGTCTTCAATGCCGCCAGCAAAGTCATGGATAGTGAAGCCGTTAATGTTGTAATACATGGCGTTGATAGTGAAATCTCGACGCATGGCGTCGTCATCTACGGTGCCATAAACATTGTCACGCAATAACATGCCATTTTCGGCTTGTTTGGCTTGGTTACTGTTTTCACTGGAGAGATGGCTGGCCCTAAAAGTAGCCACTTCAATGATTTCACGGCCAAAGCGCACATGTACTAAGCGAAAACGACGACCAATAAGAATGGAGTTCCTAAACAGCTTATGCACTTGCTCGGGATGTGCATCGGTGGCGATGTCGAAATCTTTGGGTTGTTTGCCCAAAAGAATGTCACGCACTCCTCCACCTACCAAAAACCCTTGGTAGCCCGCATCTTTTAGTCGATAAAGCACCTTAAGGGCGTTGTCGCTAATGTCGCGGCGAGAAATATCATGATGATCACGGGTGATGATCTTGGGGCCAGGCGGCGCTGCTACTGCTGCCGGTTGGTCGCCTTTGACCATGTTAACCAGCTTAGAAATAAAACCCATAGAGGTCGTCGACTCGGTTCGGTGGAAAATCAAAAAACAAATGTAGCGCGCATTCTACCATTGCCTTGCTAGCTAGACAAAGGCTACTTGCTCGCTAGGCAAAGGCTATAGGATCCTGCATGCGTTTGGGTACCCGGTTGATGTCCCATTGTGCCACTGCCCAGGCTAATTGTTCTTCAACAGGGGCCTGACGGAAGGTGCATGGCGTGGCTTGACCTAAGCGTTCTAGGGCCTCAGACAATAAAGCGGGTGCCTGCGTTACATCCAAGGGCTGCGCCAAATTTTGTTTGCTGAGTTTTTGTCCTTGGTTATTGGTAATGATAGGCAGGTGCCCATAAATGGGCTGTTTATAGCTTAAGCAGGTTTGTAACCAAACTTGCCGAGGTGTTTGATGGTAAAGGTCACTGCCGCGAATGACATGGCTAATGTTTTGTTCTGCATCATCTACAACTACAGCCAGTTGATAGGAGTAAAGCTGGTCTTTTCGTTGCACCACAAAATCCCCCACATCATCGGCTAGGTGTTGGGTTTGGGGGCCAATAATTACATCATCTATAGTAATATTTTTATGAGGCAGCGCAATTCGCCTTGCTACACTTGGTGTAGATGGCGGGTGCGTTAAACAACGGCAGGTATAAAGCGGATCGGTCTGAAATTGTGCTCGGCTGCAGTTGCAGGTATAAATTAGGCCTTGTTGTTGCAGTTGCTCTAGAGCTTCTTGGTAGGCTTGTTGGCGTTGGCTCTGAAACATAGGCACACCATCCCAATGTAACCCAAAGGTGTCTAGGCACAAGAGAATAGCGTCAATGGACCCAGGGGCCGTGCGGGGTGGGTCTAAGTCTTCAATGCGCACTAACCAACGGCCTAGGTTAGCGCGTGCGTCCAAATAACTTGCAACAGCAGCAACCAATGAGCCAAAATGTAAAGAGCCGCTCGGCGTTGGAGCAAAGCGGCCTACATAGCTCATACTTAACCTATTTGCCTAGCTGCTTCTCTTTGATCTCTGCAAGGGTTTTGCAGTCAATACATAAAGTTGCAGTAGGGCGGGCTTCTAACCGACGGATGCCAATTTCAACACCACAAGTGTCGCAATAACCATACTCGTCTTGCTCAATAAGCTCCAACGTATCGTTGATTTTATTGGTCAGCTTGCGTTCACGGTCGCGGGCTCTAAGTTCAAGAGAGAACTCTTCTTCTTGACTGGCGCGATCATTCGGGTCGGCAAAGTTAGCGGCGTCTTCCTTTAGGTGGTTAACGGTACGGTCAACTTCTTCCATTAAGTCTTGTTTCCAAGCATGTAAGATCCCTTTGAAGTGATCTCGCTGGTTTGGATTCATGTACTCTTCACTGCTTTTTACTTTATAAGGGGTAAAGTGCTTTAACAGTGATGTATTTGCGTCTGGCATAACTTGCTTCGTTTTTGAGGGCGGTAGCGTTTAGTAAACTGATTGCTTGCTTACTAGAAAGGTACGGCCCAATTTTTAAGGGTAATTTAACGCGGCCAAAATAGCAGAATAATGTTACTAAATCTAGTTAAAATGAGCCTTTGTTAGATCTTTTTTCAACTTACTATCCCTATAAACACCTTCGACTCATCGTGTTTTCAGTTACAATTCATAGGCTTTGCAATGTTTAGCTGCTTTTTGCAAGAAGTGCAGTTACAGTTCAAACCTCTATACATATTATCTCTACCATAGTTCTAATCATCGGATATATCAAATGAACTTTTTATTGCCGCTAAAAGAGGCCACCTTGCATCGACGGTATAAGCGCTTTTTGGCTGACGTGGAGACGCTTGAAGGAACACCATTAACCTTACATTGTCCTAATACTGGGTCTATGAAAAACTGTGCTGAACCTAATAGCCGAGTTTGGTTCTGGGATTCGGCCAACGAAAAACGTAAATACCCTTGTACATGGGAATTAGTAGAGGTAGAACAACGTTTTTTGGCATGTATCAATACCCAACGAGCCAATGGTTTGGTTGTGGAAGCCATAGATAACGCTACAATTACTCAGCTACAAGGCTATGGTAAATTGCAAACTGAGGTAAAATACGGCCAAGAAAATAGTCGTATAGATATTTTTTTAAGCCAACACAAACATTTGCCAGACTGCTATGTAGAAGTGAAAAATGTCACTCTTATGACCACTCAAGGGCAAGGTTTGTTTCCAGATGCGGTTACAGAGCGAGGACGCAAGCACCTACGTGAGTTGGTACATATGGTTACTCAGGGCTACCGGGCGGTATTGGTCTATTGTGTGGCCCACACGGGCATAACAACGGTATCACCAGCATGGAATGTGGATCCAGCTTATGCTCAGACGTTGGTTTGGGCTATAGACCAAGGTGTGGAAGTGATGGCTTACGGCGCAGCGATTAGCTTAACCCAGATGAACTTAGTGCACGCTGTGCCGATAAATATGGTGCCTGAAGCTTAGCTTTCAGCGCTATTTTGGGCTCCGGGGCTTTCAGTACTCTCTGGAATAGAGCAATATATTTTCCCATCACGCTCTTCTACGTTTAAACTGGTGAGGGACTTTTGATGACATGGTCCGCTAATACAAAGGCCATTATCAATAGTAAACAAGGCCCCGTGAGTGGCACAATGGATAAACTGTTTGTCGTAGTCTAAAAATTGGTTGGGTAACCATTCTAAAGGTACTTTGCGGTGCGGGCAGCTATTGATATAGGCTACGACCCTGCCTTGATGGCGCAAAATAAATAGATTGGTGCCGTGAATGATAAACCCTTTGCTTTGGCCGTCCTCAAGTTCGTGACTACTTATTAGTAGCGTAGGGTGTTGAATGGCAGGCATAAGTGTT
>JBLHQO010000046.1:0-9769 GCA_047625285.1 Oceanospirillaceae bacterium | reverse complement strand
ATGACGGTTGGTATACGTCGCACCATGTGGATGATGTTGGGCGAGCTTATAGGGGTGGGTTTAGTTGCCGTATTGGTAGTGATAGGTGTGGCTGCACTTATTATTCAATACCCAGAGCTGTTTGTGGTACTTAAAGTTCTAGGCGGGGGTTACTTGCTGTATTTGGGCATTCAGCTTTGGCGTTCACGGGGTAAAATGGCCATAGACCTTAATGGCACACCCAAAAATACGGGGCGTATGCAGCTAGCTAGCCAAGGGTTCATTACCGCCGTTGCTAACCCTAAAGGCTGGGCCTTTTTTATAGCTTTGTTACCGCCATTTATAGACCCAGCACGCCCTTTGCCAAGCCAAATGGTTATGTTGTTGAGTGTGATCTTAACCCTAGAGGCGCTGTCCCTTATGGTGTACGCCCTGGGCGGCAAGAGCTTAAGCCGGGTATTGCAAAAGAGCGGTAATGTGCGGTTGATGAACCGTATTGCAGGTACCTTAATGATCGGTGTAGCGGGTTGGTTAGCTTTGGGCTAGGCTGGTAATAAATGGCTGGGTGGTGGGCTGGTAATAAAAGGTTGGAGCTAAAAGGCTTGGTGGTAAAGAGGACGTATTGATGAAATTACAAAAGTGGCGATGGTTGGCGCTATTAACCGGATTTGTTATCGTGTTAGCGGGTGCTAGCTATATTATCTCCTATCAAACGTTTATTCAAACAGAAAAAGAGGGTGCTCAAGACCGAGCCAATCACTACCATAGCTTGCTGTCGGGCATGCTAAATCAACACAAACCCTTGCTCAGTGTGCTCACAGAAGACCCAGGGGTTATTGGCGCTTTAGCGACCAAGCACGCCAAAACGAACCAACTCAACCATCGGTTAGAGCGCTACGCCACAATTTCTGGTTTGGAGGCCATCTATCTGATGGACAATGAAGGCCTAACATTGGCTAGTTCCAATTACCAACAACAAGCTCATTTGTCTTTCATGAACAAAAACTATGGCTTCAGGCCATACTTCAAAGCGGCTATAGAGGGTAATGATGGGGCCTATTTTGCAGTGGGCGCCACTACGGGGTTACCGGGGTATTTTATTTCCAGCCCGGTATTAGATGAACGGGGCCATGTCATTGGTGTGCTCGCAGCCAAAATTGATGCAGCTATGCTGTCGGTCATTTGGCAGTCCACCAAGGATCTTGGTTTCATTAGCAACAACACTGGGGTGATTATTTTGTCCAGTAAAAACGCTTGGTTGTATCAAACCATTGCGCCGTTAACTGCAATGCAGATCAATAGAATTCGTTCACAAAAACAGTTTTCTGGTAAGCTTTTGCCGGCTTTTTCTTGGCGGCCAATAGATGACCTGTTGGTAGCTGTGGAAGAAAAAGAATACCTTTATACCCCTCATAAAATTGGTAGTTCTGGCTGGGTGTTGCATTTGTTGTCAGACCCAGCGGAGGCTAAGAAAAACGCTGCCTTTGTGGCTCTTGTAGTGAGCGCTTTGTCGTTGTTGTTGCTTAGTTGGGGGCTTACCGTGAGATCAAGAACGATTAAACAGTCGTTGTTAAAAAGTGAGCTAAATCGGGAACAATTAGTACACATGAATGACAACTTAGAGGCTGAAATAAGCGAGCGTCATCGTGCTGAAAAACGGCTTTCCTCCGCTCAAAAGAAACTAGTTCAAGCCAGCCGTATGGCTGCTTTAGGTCAGCTGTCTGCGGCGGTGATTCATGAGTTGGGGCAACCACTGGCCGCCTTTAAAAATTACCTTACAGCGGCAGAAATGGATCCCGACGGGGAAGACATGCGGCTGCTGTTGGCCAATTTAGACTCGGTGGCTATGCGTATGCAAAGCACCACCTCGCAGTTACGTTTTTTTTCGCGGCCCGATGAAACTAAATTTGCTCTGGTAGACCTTAATCAAGTGGTTTCCAGCGCTATAGAACTCACGCGTGCACAATGCCACAATGCCAAGGTGAGTTTGCAATGGGCTTCAAAGAATAGCGGCCAAGCATCCGTTTTAGGCCAGAGCTTGCGCTTAGAGCAAGTCATCGTTAATCTATTGATTAACGCCTTTGCCGCTGTTAGCGAGGGTGGGCAGGTATTAATCAGTCTAGAGCATAAGCAGGGCAATTGGCTGCTAAAGGTGGCTGATAATGGCGCGGGTTTTGGTGATCAGGATCCAGAAGAGTTATTTGAAGCCTTTTACACTACTAAGGCCAGTACCGATGGCATGGGTTTAGGTTTGGCTATTAGTGCAGCCATTGTTAATGAGCATCATGGCCAAATATGGGCACAAAATAGCTCTCAAGGCGGTGCTGAATTTGTTGTTACTATCCCGCTTCATTCCAACGATAGGTCCGACACTGAATGAATAATATGCATCCCACGTACACTGTTTTGATCATCGATGATGATGCCGAGGTAAGACGCTCGTTAGTACATTTGTTTGAGCGTGCTAAGTGGCAGGTTAGTGACCTTCCCAATGCTGTTAACGGGGTTAAAAAAATTCTCAGTCTTAATCCAGACGTGGTGATATCAGACGTAAAAATGCCAGGTGTTAGTGGCCTGCAGCTGTTTGAAGAAACTCTTGCAAGTGAACAATCGCCGCCATTTATCTTTGTGTCAGCACATGCCGATGTAGCTATGGCCGTTAAAGCCATGCAACAGGGTGCCTATAGCTTTTTGGAAAAGCCGTTTGATCCGAAGCGCCTGTTAATGGCGGCTCAAAACGCAGCTAAGCAAGCTAGATTGCAGCGTCAAAATCACCAATTACACGCCCAAATAGCCGCTCTTTCTGGCTTAGATCAACTACTGGTAGGTAATAATCCTGCGTTAGTGAAGGTTAGGGGTGAGTTACATCAATATGCTCAAATACTAGCCCCAGTGATGCTTCACGGCGAGACCGGTTCTGGTAAAGAGCTAGCAGCACGAGCATTACACAACTTATCACAACGCTCTTCGCAACCTTTTGTAACAGTAGATTGCTCTGCCATGGTTGGCACGGCTAGCACGGGTAACGATCATTTTGGCGTCATGATGTTTGGTTCATCTACTCAGGAAACCTGTTACCTGCAGGCTGCTGAAGGGGGTACTTTGTTTTTAGATGAGCCTAGTGCTCTGTCAAATGACCAGCAAGCTGCGCTGTTACGGGTGGTAGACACTGGTGAGTACCATCCGTCTGATTCTATTTCGGTTAAGAGTGCCAATGTGCGTATTGTCTCGGCCACCAACGGCAACGTGGCGCAACAAATCACCACGGCGCAATTACGCGAAGACTTGGCGTTTAGGCTTAATAATTTTGCTATTACTATGCCCAGCTTGCGTGATTTTAGTGATGATATTTATATGTTATTCAATTACTTTAGCGAGCACTATTTTCGCCTTTACGACACTCCCTTAATACCGCTTGATACAGACGATATCAGCAGTATTATGGCGCATACATGGCCTGGTAATGTAAGGGAATTAAAACATTTAGCCCAGCGCCGGGTGGTACGCAGCCAGCAAGGTGACAGTTCTGTGTCTTTGGCTATGAGGCAGGTTGAAGGTGCTCATAATAATGCCAATAAATCGATGTTAAGGCCCGCAGTGGCTGCTTTTGAGCGAGCGCTTATCGCTCAGTCTTTGATTGATCATGCCGGTAAAATGGAGGTGGTAGCTCAAAGCCTTGGTATTGGCCGTCGCACCTTGAACGAAAAAATGGTCAAGTTAGGTTTAGATAAGTCTAATTTTTTATAGTAGGCGGTTTTCCGCAAGCAACTAGAGAGGCTGTAGCGAATTTCTTCCTAGGCAATAGTTCCATTGGCCACTTACACTGGCAGCACAACAATAAACAATGAGAACTATTATGTTTAATAAAGCAATTAAAACAGGATTATGTGCAGCGGTTGCATTAGCCGTTTCTGGCGAAGTATTAGCGCAGCAATGGGATGTGTCTTTATGGGGCAAGCAACGCGCATTTACAGAACACGTAGAAAAACTGGCAGAGCTGGTAAGTGCTAAAACCAATGGCGAATTCACCTTAAATATCTCTTATGGTGGTTTGTCTAAGAACAAAGAAAACTTAGATGGTATTTCTATCGGCGCGTTCCAGATGGCGCAATTTTGTGCTGGTTATCATCGTGATAAAAACCCATCCATCACCGTTTTGGAATTACCATTTTTAGGTGTGAGCTCTCTTGAACAAGAACGCTCTATTTCTCAAGCCATATACCAACACCCAGCGGTGGTAAAAGACTTAGCTCGTTGGAATGCAACCTTACTCATGCCTTCACCTTTGCCGCAATATAATATTGTTGGTGTGGGTGATGCACCTCGAACCTTGAGCGACTATGAAGGTTTAAGTGTGCGTGCTACGGGTGGTATCGGTAAGGCGATGTCTGCAGTGGGAGCAGTGCCAACATCTATGTCGGCATCAGAAGTTCGCCAAGCGTTAGACAGCGGTATCGTTAAAGCGGTTGCCTTTGCGCCACACGCACACATGTCGTTTGGTACCGTGGAGGCAGGCGAGTGGTGGACCACTAACTTGAACCCAGGTACTGTGAATTGCCCAGTAGTGGTTAATACAGAGGCTCTTGCAGACTTGTCTGATGCTCATCGTAACGCTTTGTTAGGGTCTGTTGATGAGTCGTTAGATCACTATATTGCAACCTATAATGGCAAAACCATGGATGCATGGGGGCCAACATTAGTAGAAAAGGGAATAGAGACAATATCCTATACCGACGCCGAACTCTCTGCGTTCAAAGCCAAAGTTGCGGGCCCTGCAGCTGCATCTTGGATTGCAGACAATACTGCCAAAGGATTGCCTGCTCAAGAATTGTATGATCTTGTTACAGGTTTAATTGCCCAATAAATCAATCTCACAAATAGCCCACGTCTGCTAGTAATGGCATATGTGGGCATGGAGGTTACATGGCAGGTGTAGGTCAGGTGATCGAAAACAGCTCACTGTTGAGTCGTATCGATCAGCAATTACACAAATTAGAATCAGCATTGGCGTTAATCAGCGGTTTGGCTATATTTAGCCTTATGTTATTAGCCGTTGTGTCGGTGTTTGGGCGTCATTTCTTCAACATGCCAATACCTGGGTATGTGGACTGGATAGAGCAAGTAATGCCCCTCCTTGCGTTTATGGGTATCGCCTACACCCAGCGTAATGGCGGTCATATTCGTATGGATATGTTGGTGGCCCAGCTTAGTGGTAGAGCCTTATGGTTATTTGAATGGCTTACCAGTTTGTGTGTTCTGGTGTTGATATTGTTGCTTATTTGGGGCTCCTGGTCGCATTTTTCTCGTAGTTTTGATTTTGCTTCCCCTTGGTGGAGTAGAGACAGCTCAATGGACATTGCCCTACCACTGTGGCCTGCCAAACTGATTGTGCCCTTGGCTTTTTCAGTGTTGGCGTTGCGTATGGTGATTCAATTATGGGGCTTTGGGCTAGCGTTTATTACTAACGCGTCTGTGCCCGTGGCGGTTCCCCTTGTATTAGATGCGGCGACACAGGCAGCGGTAGAGTCGCAGTACATCAGTGATGATAAAAAGGTTCAGAGTAATGACTAGTCTTGAAATAGGTATTGTTGTTTCACTAGGCATGCTTGTTATGGTGATCATCGGCATGCGTGTTGCTTTTGCTGCCGCGTTATCCGGTATGGTGGGGTTAATTTGGATTTTTTGGGCCAAAAAAGGTTTTGACCCTAGTTCATTTTTGTGGGCCTTGAGTGTAGCTACCAAAACGGCAGGCCAGGTGCCTCATTCCAAAATATCGGCGCAAGCGCTATCTTTAATTCCTACGTTTATATTAATTGGTTACCTTGCTTACCATGCAGGCTTAACTAAAGCGTTATTTGAAGCAGCAAAACGCTGGGTGGGCTGGTTGCCCGGTGGCATGGCTGTGGCGACCGTATTCTCTACTGCAGGTTTCGCCGCTGTGTCTGGTGCCTCGGTGGCCACTTCTGCAGTGTTTGCCCGTATTGCCATTCCAGAAATGCTTAAGGTGGGTTACGACAAGCGATTTGCTGCAGGCGTAGTGGCTGCCGGAGGCACCTTGGCCTCGTTAATTCCCCCTTCAGCTATTTTGGTGGTTTATGCCATCATCGTGGAACAAGATGTGGGTAAATTATTGCTTGCAGGTTTTGTGCCCGGTGCTTTTTCGGCGCTTATTTATGCCGGCTTAATTGTTAGTATAGCGGTGATTAAACCGGGTTTTGGGCCGTCGGTCTCTGGTTATACCTGGGGTGAGCGGTTTAGGTCTTTGCCTCCGGCATTACCTATTGTGGCGGTGGTAGCCATTATCATCTTGTTTGTTTATAACCCCTTTGGCGACTCCCTTGGTACACCTACCGAAGGTGGTGCATTGGGTGCTTTTGTGGTTTTTTGTATTGCGGTGGTTAATGGTATGCGTTGGCCAGCCCTTAAAGAAGCCTTACTGGAATCTGCCAAGCTTGCAGTGATGATCTTTACCATCATTTGGGGTGTGTTGATCTTTGTGCGCTTTTTAGGTTTCGCAGGGTTGCCGTCGGCCTTTTCTGATTGGATTACCTCCCTAGATCAAAGCCCAATCATAATCTTGATATGTATCCTTCTGGCCTATGCTGTGTTGGGCATGTTTATGGATGCCATAGGAATGTTGTTACTTACTTTGCCGGTGGTTTATCCTGCGGTAATGGCACTTAATGGTGGTGAGTCTGTTAGTGCGGCTGACAGCGTATTTGGTATGTCTGGGCCCATGTGTGCCATATGGTTTGGCATCTTAGTGGTGAAAATGGCGGAGTTCTGTTTAATTACGCCACCTATAGGCCTCAATTGTTTTGTTGTGGCTGGAGTACGGGATGACCTGTCGGTACAAGATGTATTTAAAGGAGTAACGCCGTTCTTTCTTGCTGATGCTGTAACCATTGCCTTGCTGGTGTCTTTCCCTGCGATTGTGTTGTGGTTGCCCCGTTTGGCCGGCGGTTAATACCACCAATACGTGTGTTTTACGCCACGCGTATTGGTGGATGGGCAAGCAACAAAAAGGTGGCTGAGTTGGTGTTGATGGTTAATGTTTTTTTATTCAGCTTATTTGCTACAACTAACCGTCTTTAACCCTAATTACCTTTTTATTAGCGAAGTGGTGAATTGTTAGCTAAGATACTAGCCTTAGTATGTTTGTATATGACCATACGTTCCCAAAATTATGCCTGCGTGGTAGATCATGAACAATAACCGTCAACACTATCGCCTTGTAGAAGTTGTCAGGTTTAGCCTGCAAGCCATTCCTGCAAGCCTAGAGCAACAGACTATTGCTAGTATCAAACTCGGTAAGTCGCGGTCACCTCTTGCTAAAATCAACAATGATGTGAAAGTTGCAATTGATAGTATCCCTGCCAATATTCACATTCGACACGCAATGACGCAGTTGGATAAAAAGCTTGATATTATTGTCCAGTCCTTAGGGCTGGGTGAGTCTGAATTGTTTGTTGAACAGGCAATTAACTTAAGTCTAGGTGGGTGTCATCTATGTACAGACCTGCAAGTAAGTGAAGGCGATGGAGTGAGCCTTGTGCTGGCCTTTCCAAGAGAAGATAATATTTGTATTTTTGCTCGTGTGTTAGATACAACGCCCTCAAAAGGGGGTGAGTCTGGGGCACTGGAAATAGCCTTGCAATTTGAAGCCATGAGTGGCGTTGCTGCTAGAATTTTAGATCAGCATATGGTTACTCGCCAGCGAAATGCGTTGCGTGCGGGATTGCGGGATTAGTTAGGCTGATGCGCAGGGTTTGGAGTGTCTTGACTTCGTAACCCGTAGATCAACCAACAGCCTACAAACATGATGCCGCAGGCAATAATAATACTTAAATAATAGCTACCAGACCACTGGGCTAATATACCTACGACCGCAGGAGCTGCCATCTGAGCTACACCATAGGATAACGTCATCTTGCCCATCATTTTTGCTGGACGAGTGGGGAAATAACGCCCGGCCATAGTGAGTACTAGGCTTACAATACCGATAAAAGTACCACCAAATAGAGCAGCCCCTACAAAGGTCCATATTAATCCGGGGCTTAAAATGGGGATGAGCATACCAAAGAATTGCAGCACAAAAGCCAAAAATAAGGCGTTTAAATTGCCTAGTTTACGAGCGACAAGATCCCAAATAATACACGCTGGAGCAGCAGCAAGGCCAATGATCATAAAGGTCACTGAGCCATATTCGTTATGCCCCGCTATTTGGTTTACATGGGCCACGATGAAGGTGATGATGACGGCGTAACCGACACCCGCACAAAAGTAGGCCATCATAAACGTGTGCAAAAATTGTTGAGACGGGGGTTGGTCGATCATTTTTGCACCACCCACCGTATAACCACTAGTATCGGGTTTAGGCAACCAAAACCACGCTGGAATGGCCAATAATGAGCCTAAAGCGGTGAGCCAAAACCAATGGTGCTGCCAACTGATCTGATCTGCAAATAGATAGACAAACAGTGCCGTTAAAAAGATGCCTGCACCCATACCAATAAAATGGATACCCAGTTCAGAACGTAATTGGTGACGTAGCAACCAATGCATCACTAAACCGGATCCCAATAATAATCCGGCGGCGCTACTGAGGCCTGAAAAAAACCTTAATACACTCCATAACCAGAAATTTTGCGTGAGCCCTAAACCCATAGTGGAGACTAGAGCCACCACCAAACCTAGCCGGTACAGGCGGTCTTTTTTTGCTAGGTCACTGATATTTGCTGCAATTAAAGCGCCACAAAAATAACCTACGTAATTAAAGGCCGCTAACCACCCTCCTTGGGCAATGCCAAGGCCTGCTTGTTGTTGCATTAGAGGCAGCATGGGCGTGTAGGCAAACCGAGCAATACCAAGCATTAAAATGAGGCTAGCAATACCAGCACATAAGACTTTAAGCCGCTGGGAATTGTGCGGTAATGTGTGAGCAGCAGTGTTGGGCATGAAGGGCCTGTAGACAGGTAAAAATATTGAGGTTCATTATGAAGAGGGCACCTATACAATACAATATAGACATTATGCTAACAGGACATTTAGCCGGCGTTAGACTACACTTTCGTTGCTTATTATTAGCAGCGGCTTTTACTAGTGGCCTTGACCAGAGAAACGGAAACATATTATGGAAGATACAACACCTAAAAAGCCAGATGGAGCCACCTATGGCAGAGCCTTAACGGGTATTGGTTTTAATCTGTTAGTGGACGATATGTCCCGAACATTGAGTTTTTTAACACAAGTGTTAACCCTTGAACCGGTTTATGCCGATACAGATTTTGCCATTATACGCCACGACGGCATGGAGTTTATGTTGCACAGCGATGCTAGCTACCATAGTAATCCGCTTTTGGGTTTATTAGAACAAGGTGCCATGCGTGGCAGCGGCGTGGAATTACGGTTATATGGTATAGACCCAGACACAGCAGTTTCTCAGGCGAAACACTTGGGCCATTACATATTACAAGAAGCTACAGATAAGCCCCATGGTTTAAGGGAGGCCTATATTCTAGATGCTAACGGCTATATTTGGGTGCCTAGCGTGGCTATATATCATGCCGTCTAGTGCTTCGTTATCTAAGGGTCGTGGGCAAGTAGTATTTTCCGGTTTTTTCTTTGCTTATTTTACTTGTTTTGGTTTAGTGCTGCCATTTCTGCCTTATTGGATGGTAAGTAGGGGGTTAGATGCCCAAGAAGCAGCGTTTATTCTTAGCGCTGCATTTGTGAGTAAAGTATTTTTTGGTTTAGGTGTGGGCGTGTTGGCAGACGCAACAGGCCATAA
>JBLHQO010000045.1:0-10247 GCA_047625285.1 Oceanospirillaceae bacterium | reverse complement strand
GCCACACTAGTATGAAGTAACGCAAAAATGTTGCCAAAAAATGAAGCGCCTAAAAAAATACCCGCCAACAGGCTCAGTTTATTGGTGCGTTTTAACGGGGTAATTAGATCGCCTTTGTTACGCCAGGTCATCACCGTTAAAATGGTGAGAATTAAGCCGATAGAGCGAAAAAATACAATATGCCAGCCTGATGCTTCGCTAATATAACGCACACCAATACCAGCGGTACTCCACAACAGGCCACACATAATGACCATGATGGCACCGTTGCGGTATAAGTGGTTGGCTGCTGGTGTAAAGTTTTGAGCTAATGCAGTCATGGATTTTCCCCCGACCAAGCTTTGTAGGTGGTAGTTGGCCAGAGGCTTTGAGTCCAGGCCAAAGTAGCAATCATTTGTTCTTCTGTAAGGGTGTCTTTCCAAGCTGGCATAGTACCGCGACCTTCAGTAATAGTTTGGATTAGGTCGGCTAACGGATGATGCCAGGCATGGCCACTACCATTTAGAGGGGGGGCTCCACGCACTCCCGCTGCATCGGGTTGCATCCAGTTTTCTGCCCCTTGAGCTTGGGCACCATGGCAGGCGGCACAGTTGTCTAAAAACAACACTTCACCTTGGTTCACCTGGGCTTGGTTATACCATGTGTTGGTGTTATTTTGTTTTGCCAAATAGGTGTAAGTGCTCAATGCAGCTACTAGTACTAAGCAGGCGATTGTTAGTAAACTTTGAGTCCTACTCATGGGCAAAACCTTTTGATCAATTTATATCGCCGCACTATATACCAAGCGTGTGATCGGGGTCTATGGTTGGTGTATTGATTCATTTGTTCTGGGGTGGGAATTATTTTATAATTTTGCGCTATCAGCCCCATTATTGTTCACGCATGGCCCTTTAGATGGCAGTCACTACATCGTTGTTAACACTAGTAAAGTTAGTGCTACGCTTTTTGGTAAGTGGCGGTATAGCTACGGCTGTTCATTTGCTTACCTTATGGGGTTTGATTAACCTGCAAGTAGAGGCGGTATTGGCCTCTAGTATTGGTGCTTTTGTTGGTGCTATTGTTAACTATTTTTTACAGTATTTTTTCACCTTCAAAACTAAACGTAAGCATAAACAAGCGCTGCTAGCCTATATTCCAATGGTATTGGTGAGTTGGTTGTTGAATTTAGCACTGTTCTATAGCCTTTATGGTGGCTTACTGCCAGATCCGTTGATGGCTCAGGTGGTCACCACAGGCGTGGTTATGGTGGTTAATTTTTTATTATATAAAAAGGTAGTATTTCGTGCAAAATCAGACACCTAATCAAACAGATAAGGTAGCTTCTAGCCATAACACACCCATGATTTCACTGGTTATTCCTGTGTATAACGAAATGGAAGTATTACCGCTGTTATTTGAGCGCGTAAGAACAGTAATGCATGGCAATAATTTAGACTACGAAATGGTGATGGTAGACGATGGCAGTAAGGATGACAGCGCCAAGTACCTGACCCAGCAAGCGCAAGACGACGAGTGTGTAAAGGCTATTATTTTGTCTCGCAACTTTGGTAAAGAAGCTGCTTTGTCTGCTGGCTTAGAACACGCTAAAGGTGACGCCATTGTTGTGCTCGACGCGGATTTACAAAACCCGCCAGAATTAATTCCCGAAATGCTAGAGAAATGGCGCGCTGGCGCCGACATCGTGGCTATGAAGCGCCGTGACAGAGAGGGCGAGTCGTGGGCTAAAAAAACAGGATCATATTTTTACTATCGCATTATGAACCGTATTACAGGCTCTATGAATATCCCAGAAGATACCGGGGATTTTCGGCTCATGAGCCGTAGGTCGCTGGATTCACTCAACCGGTTGCCAGAGCGAAATAGATACATGAAAGGCTTATTTGCATGGGCAGGCTACCCCACTTATGTGATGGAGTATGATGTGGCAGATCGTGCAGCAGGAAAAACCAAGTGGAATTATTTTAGCTTGTTTAGCTTGGCCCTTGAGGGTATTACGTCATTTTCTGTTGCACCTCTTAGGGCCATGGTGCTGTTGGGCTTTATTACGGCCACTTTAGGCGGTTTATTTGGTGCTTGGATCGTCATTGAGGCGCTTCTTTATGGCAATGATTCAGCTGGTTTTCCGTCTATCATCGCCATGATTACTTTTTTAGGAGGTGTGCAAATACTCTCTATAGGGGTGTTGGGCGAGTATGTTGGAAAAACTTATTTCGAGGCCAAACAACGGCCACTATTTATTATCCAAGATGTGGTGCAAAAGCCCGTTAAAAGGGCTAACGATCACACTTCTACAGCAGTACAAGGAACCTCAGTTAATGTTACAACGGACTAATCTTATTTGGTTATTAGGCGCCATGTTATTGGTGCGTATTATCGCCATGGTGGTGGTGCCATTTGCCGATACTACAGAGCCTAGGTACGCCGAAATAGCCCGTTTGATGATGACCACAAATGATTGGGTTACTCCATGGCTTGAACCCGGGGTGCCTTTTTGGGGTAAACCGCCTTTGTCTTTTTGGGCCCAAGCTATTTCCTTTAAACTATTTGGTATTAACGAGTTCGCCGGTCGCTTACCTGCATTGTTGGCGTTTATAGCCACTGCTTGGATGCTTTGGCGCCTTGCTGTGTCTGTGGTTAATAGCCAGGTCGCTGCTGCCAGTTTGGTAGTATATAGCAGCATGGTGCTCACCTTTTTAGCAGCGGGCAAGGTGATGACAGACCCATACTTAGTATTGGGTACAACCTGGGCTATGGTGGCGTTTTATTTGGCGCCTAAGGAAAATGTTTGGTATTGGCGTTATGGGTTTTTTATTGGTTTAGGTATTGGTTTGTTGGCCACAGGCCCGTCGGCATTAGTAATTAGTGTTGCGCCTATAGGCCTATGGGTATTGCTACAAGGTAAACTCATGTTTTACCTACGTGCTATGCCTTGCATTCGAGGTGCTTTATTAACCTTAGTCATTGCACTGCCATGGTACATATTGGCTGAATTAAAAACCCCGGGATTCATTAACTACTTTATCGTGGGCGAGCATTTTATGCGTTTTATAGACCCAGGCTGGATGGGTGATCTATATGGTCATGCTCACAAAGAACCAAAAGGCATGATTTGGTTATATTGGTTGGTTGGGTCTTTACCTTGGGGACCGCTAGCTCTCATATTGTTGGTAGGTCACTTGTTTAAGGCCAGCTGGCGCCAAACTGTTTGGCAGTCCGTTAAACAGCCTGCAGTGATTTATGTGTTGTTGTGGGCCATAGTAGCACCGGTGTTTTTCACGCCTGCAGGCAATGTTATGTGGATCTATGCGCTACCTTCTATGCCCGCCTTTGCCTTACTGATGGGTTGGGCTATGGTTAAGCTTAATAATGGCCAGAGATGGCGTCAAATAGGTTTTACCTTAGTGATGTGGTTTACACCTGTTGCGGCGCTGGTGTTTAGTGTGTTGATTGCAAACAATAACGATTTGATGAAAACTGAAAAACGTATAGCACACTACGTTGCAGAACAACCAAAAAATGGCGGCCACGACAATTGGTCTAGGCTTTATTACCTTAGCTCTAAACTGGAGCCTTCTGCACGCTTTTATAGCCACGACAAGGCTAAAACTGTGCAGTTAGATCAGTTGGAAAACTTGGCCATTCAGCAGCAAGGTGTTTTTGTGGCTATACCGACGGACCGTTGGGAAACAACGGCTGCCCACTTTGGCGCAAGATTACAACCACGTATCGAGAACATGCGTTTTAAGTTGGCGTTTCTTAAGCCTTAATAGGTCATGAGGTGCACACAGGGTCTACTAAGCCCCGTGCGTCTGCCCCAGCCATGGGTGATGTTTTTTGCCTTTACTTGGTAGAAGATGGTGAATCAGAAATAACTTCAAAAGTGGGCCAAAATGAGGCGGGTGCTAGGGAGTTTTCAGTATTGAATTGTCCTACATTGTGCTGATCAATCATTAATATGCGTGGACTAAGGTGAGGTTCTGTGAGTTTTCCTTCCAGAATACGTACCGCCTGATCTATGGCTAAGCGGCCTTGTAACACAGGTGAATCTGTTGGTGCTGCTAAAATATGGCCACGCTTAATGCCGCGAAATACGTTATGGGTAAAATAGGTAGATACAATTTCAATTTGCCCACGTAAATTACTGATGAGTAATTCACTGACAGCCGCATCTGCTGTAGGTGCGGTACCAACAATGTAATCAAAATCGGTGCTTTCTTCCAATACCTCTTGCAGCAAATTACGCTGAATTTCCTTACCAGTATCACCCCACTTTACTGCCACTATACGTACACCTGAACCAGCAATAGCATCGTGAAAACCGGCATCGATAAATTTCACCCAACCCGATTCTTTAGGGCCAGGAAACCATGCTACCTTAGCTTCATTGGCACCCTTGTTCGGGTGGCGTTGAGCCAGGTATTGGCCCACTTTTTGGCCCATGGTGTACCAAGAAACACCTGCTTTAGCACTCACACCTACGTTTTCAATGTCGTTGACTGCCGCAATAACTGGAGTGGTTTTAGCAATGCTGCGAATGCTGGGAGATAGGCCGTTAAAAGAAACAGTGCCTACAATAATGGCATCACTGTCAGCTTTGGCACAATGCTTAAGTTGTTGTATTTGGGTGGTTAACTGAGGGTAGCCACCGGCTTCAAGCACCGTCATATTTAACCCTAATCGTTTCACTTCTTCTACCATGCCATAGTTAACACTAAGCCAATAAGGATCTTTGAGGTGAGGGTAAGTGACACACAGATGCCATGCTTGGCTCGTTTCTTCTATGGGTAGGTATAGCAACGGCCGCATCTGACCTTGATAGTCAAACGGTGGATCCCAAGCGACTATGTCCCAAGTAACGGCGTCATCCACAACACTGGTATCTACAGCCGCTGTGCCGGCAGCATAGGTGAAGGAACTGATGCCAAGGTATAAAATAAAAATCAAACAATTCTTCAAACGACAAATCATGGTGTTAACTACCTTAGGTGGCCCGTTTAAGAGTTAAAAGCGGCTGCGGTACCCTAGTATATTGTGGTATTTTACGCTTACGTTAGTCTACCTTCTGAGTGCCTATGGCTGTCAACCTTGGTGTCGGCAGTAAATTGCTGCTGGCCATGATATTAACCATTAGTTTGTTATTAATTGCTGCTGTCATTGGTTGGCAAGGCTATGAGCGAGTGGCCAGTAAACAAAACTCGGTTATTGATGAAGCTATACCCAGTATCATTGCAGCCCACAGTTTAACAGAGATTAACGCTAGTTTAGCCACGGCCGCCCCAGCCTTACTAGGTGTGACCAATGGGTCTGAACACCGCAAGATTACCGCCACTATCGAGTATCAATTACAGCAGTTACGAGACTCAACCAGTTGGTATGGTGGCACCAGTGATTACCCCTTTGAAAGCTTAGTACTGCAAGGCATGAGCGTTAGTATTAGTAATAATTTAGTGCAGCAAATTAGTTTGGTTGAGCGGCGCTTGGCTTATTTACAAAAAGCAGATTCCCTACAGAGTAAAACCCTGGGTGCAATGCGCAAAATCCATAATATTAGTACCTCTTTGGTCGCTAATGCCAACACTATGGCCAGCGCAGTTGCATCTAGCTTATATGATTTGGCTGATACCGCCGAGACCAATACTGATGTTGGGCAAGATGCCCTATATGATGCCTTCGATCGACTCATTGAAGTCGATTTAGACCATATGGACCGCATGTACGAATTACGACAACGCGCCGCAAGCTTAATCGGTTTGTTGACCCTACTGCCTAAGCAAACGACGTTGGCGGCTGTATATCAAATTGAGCAAGATATTCAACTCAATATGGCCGTGCTGCAGCGTCGGGTGGCTGAGGTGAATGACCCAGGGCGGCGCCAACAAGGGTTGGATTTGTTGTTGGTAGTAAAAACCAATACTTCGGCAAGTACTAGAGATAACCTGTTTGAGCTCCAACGAAGTAACATCAACGTGCATAGCCAATTGGTAGTGTTGAATAATGCCAGCTCTAAATTAACCAAGGCATTTAAAGAGCAAGCAGATAGTGCAAGTAGAGCGGCAGGTAAAAAAGTGCAAAAGGCTACTGATGAAGCCCGTACAGCCGTAGCTAGCGGCCGTAATATATTGTTGATGGCGTGTTTAATTTTGGCAGTAGTGGCGATAAGCGTACTGTGGTTTTATGTAAAACGTAACCTCTTTCACCGACTAACCCAGTTAAATCAAGCCTTTCTCGCAGTAGCCCAGGGTGACTTGGATTACCAATTGCAGATTACTGGTCATGATGAACTAGGCCGCTTGGCCAAAACCGTGCAAGTGTTTAAAGAAAATGCCCGTGCTCGCCAGCAGTTAGAACAGCAGCAAGAGGCCGTAGAACTACGTTTAAGGAACTATCAGTCTGAGCTGGAGCAAGAGATTCAGATGCGCACAGGGGAGCTCCAGCAGCTAAACCAGGAGTTGCTAGCAACGGCGCAAAAACATGCGGACGCACGTACGGAAGCGGAACGGGCGAACCAAGCTAAAACCGCATTTTTGGCCACCATGAGCCACGAAGTAAGAACGCCCTTAAGCGGAGTGTTAGGTACCTTAAGATTGTTGCAAAAAACGCAGTTAGACAGTCAGCAAACAGAATATATTGGTTTGAGTCAGGCCGCTGCAGAAGCCTTGTTAGGTATCTTGAATGGTATTTTAGATTACGCCAAGGTAGAGCAAGGGCATATGCAGATGGAACACCTGCCTTATCAGTTAGCCAAGGTAGAGGCCAACATGATGGCGCTAATGTCTGGCGCAGCGACAGAAAAAGGGCTGCAGCTAGATGTGCATATACCGCATCAGCTTAAACACCAAGCCCTTGTGGGTGATCAAGGTAAGGTGCAACAAGTTTTATTCAACTTATTGGGTAATGCCATTAAATTCACCACCGTGGGTTACATTGAGCTTTGTGTTAGTTTGGTGGAGGAAGACGGTTTAAACGAACGGTTACGCTTTGAAGTGGTGGATACTGGTTTAGGCATTCCTGAAGACATGCATCAAACGCTATTTCAACCGTTTACCCAATACGATGCCTCAACATCTCGCCGCTTTGGTGGTACCGGTTTAGGTTTGTCTATTTGCAAAACCTTAGTAGAGGCGATGGAAGGCACAATAGGTATTAGTACCCGTGTTGCAAACGATGTGAAAGAAGGCTCGAAAGTATGGTTTGAATTGCCCTATTGGCCAGATTCGCAAGACTTGCCATTAACACCTAGTGTTGTTGAGCCTGCGCCAGCTGTGGCAAGTATGGACGTTTTATTGGTAGAGGATAATGACATCGGTCGTATTGTTGTGGAAGGCTACTTGCGTCATGAGGGACACGAAGTGACTCTGGCCAAGGACGGGTTCGAGGCCGTAGCCCTAGCTGAACGGCCCTTCGACCTTATCCTGATGGATATTAGTATGCCGGGCATGGATGGCGTTGAAGCGACATTACGTATACATCAAGTGCACAAGCGCTTGGGCTTAAAAATCCCCATTATTGCTATGTCGGCGCACATCTTTCCTCAAGAGGTGGAATCTTATTTAAACTCAGGACTAGATGGTTTTGTTGGTAAACCCATAGATCCAGAACGGTTATATGAATTAATGCTAGGCGTTAGCCGAGCGCAGCAAAGGTTGGTATCTATGCCTAATGAAGTGGAAGCTCAGTTGATTAACGAAAAGTTGCTTAACGAGGACTTAGAGGTATTAGGTAAGGCCTGTATGTTGGAGATGGTCAGCCTTTTTGCTAAAGCCTGTAGTGACAATATAGCGGCGCTAGAAATTGCCCGGCAACAGGAGGATTGGGTGAAATTGAGCGACTTGGCGCATAATTTTAAAAATGCGGCAGGTAGTTTGGGGCTGGAAACACTACACCAATTGGTAAACCAGTTAGAGAACCAAAGTAAGCACGGTCAACCTACAAGTATTGATCTGATTTTAGAAGACTTACCCGAGTTGGTAAAAGCCTCAAAAAAAGCCCTTAATAATTGGGCTGCGGGGCAGATAACGTAGAGTTAACGCTCTTGTTCATCTAAACCACTGAACAGGTAGCCTTCTCCATGCACAGTAGTGAAGAGCATAGGTTCTTTATAGTTTCTTTCTAGTTTTCGCCTTAAACGCATGATTAACACATCTATAGTGCGGTCATTAGGGTCCCAGCTACGATGGGTGACTTGTGATAATAAACGATCACGGTTAAGCACTTGGCCTGGGTGGGTCATAAATACTAACAAGAGCTCGAATTCAGCTCTTGTTAATTTAATTTCGTGTTGATCTCGGCCTAATAAATGGCGACGAGATGCGTCTAACAATAAGCCATCAAAATGGTAGATGGATTTGTGTTGCACAGGTGATTCACTATGGTTGTGAATACGTCGTAACAGGTTAGTAACTCGGGCCAGTAATTCCCGTGGGTTAAACGGTTTAGTGACATAATCATCAGCACCTATTTCTAGCCCAACAATACGATCAATGTCGTCAGTTTTACCAGTAACTAAGACAATACCCATATTGCTTTTTGCTCGTACTTCACGGGCCAGCAATAAACCACTTTCATCAGGTAGGGTAATATCTAGCAGCAGCATACTGATGTCTTCTTGGCTGATGACAAGGCGCATTTCTCTAGCCGTGCTCACGGCCGTAACGCGATAACCCTCTGACTCAAAGTAGCCTGCTAGCTTAGTTCGGGTAATAACTTCATCTTCAACGATGAGGATGTGATGAGTCTTCATAAGGGCTACTCTTGTTATTATTGCACGTGAGTATATCAGTAGATGTGGCTATAGAGATAAAAAAGGCACCACTTCGCAACTATTTTTGAGCCATGTCTGTGTAGTTAATACCCATGACTTAGGTACTAAAGGTGCGTAAAGGTGTGTATTTGAGGCTAACTTAGCATGCAACGGTTTGCTTTGGCTTGGCGCCCAAGCTCATGGTCTTTGGGTATGAAACACAGTTAATGTTAGCACCACAAGAGACTAACTGGGCAGAAAAGACTTGAGCTGCGTAATCACAAGTTCAGATATTTTTTTAGGTATCAACGGAGTGGCTCGTATTACAAACTTGACCTGTCTTTGCTGATTAAACCGTTTCGATTCAGGCCATTCGCATTGATCATCGGTCATTAATCCTTTGTTGATTAAGGTCACGCCCATTCCCGATGATACTATTGCCCGCACACCAGCTAGACTTGGGCATTCCATCGAAATGTAAAAATCAACGTTATGTTCTTCTAGGCACTCAAGTGCTGCTGCTCGATAAGTACAGTTAGGTGAGAAAGTCACTAGTGGTAAAGGTTTAGACAAGCAATAATCTATTTCTTTGCTTTTTACCCAAATTAGATCTTCTTGCCAAAGTTGAATGTCGGTATCGCGAATGTGAGATTGCTCTAATGGCAATATAGCAATATCTATAGACCTATCATTGAACCATTCAATCAACGCTAGCTGTTGTTCAACTCGTATCTCAAGTTGGATGTTTGGATAGCAGCGATGAAAATTCTGCACAAAAATGGGTAATTGATTTGATGCTAAATCATCTGTGATACCAATGACAAGCTTGCCACTGATATCAGATAATCGAAATTGCTGAACTGCCCGATCATGTGCGTTGAGTATGATCTCGGCGTAATCGAGTAATTGTAATGCATCTGTAGTGGGCTCAATGTGGTGGCCGTTACGATGGATTAATTTTCGCCCAACACGGGTCTCTAGCCGTTTTAATTTCCAGCTTACGGCTGAGGGTGTTATGTTCAATTGCCCCGCTGCTATGGTTAAGCTGCCAAGTTCAATTGTAGTTTTAAGGGTTCGCAAAGATTCTGTATCAAGTCGCATGGAATAATAATGACATAAATTTGATATATATACAATTAAATGTCAATTGCTTGAAGTTTTGCATAATGATAGTGTGATTACACAGTTTAAATTTAATAGAATTTACATTGCCTTGGAGGCGAAAACCATGAGTTCTAGTGACGGTACAACACGTGATCTAATTTCCACTATTGCTGGCGCAGGCTGGGATTTTTCTTTAACTCGCCATCCTTATCATCACATTGAGAGCCCTCTCGGGCCTCATTACTGTGTGTACAATCGTCGTTTAATGGCGTGTTGTTTTGACCACCGGTCTACCGAAGATGGTTATTGGTTGTTACGCCAAAAAGTTGCTGTATTAAATACAGGGGAACTACCACTTCAGTTCAAAGGCCCTGACGCAGAGCGATTGCTTGATAAGTTATTC